>NZ_JBEXCW010000103.1:0-25454 GCF_040605435.1 Streptomyces sp. NPDC005574 | reverse complement strand
ACGTTGTACTTCGAGGGCCGTCCCACGTAGATCTTCACCTTCCTGGATCACCAAGATCCATTGTCAGGTGTGTCCACATCGCAGGGGTCACCTCAGACTGTCGACCCGGTACGCGAGGGCGCGGACCGCATGTCAAGCTGTGCGTGTGCGACGCGACCCGATCCTGGACGAACTGGGGGCCTTCCTCAAGGCACGCCGTGCACAGCTTGGTCCCGGGGACGTGGGTCTGCCCGACGCAGGTGAGGCCCGGCGCGTACCCGGTCTGCGCCGGGAGGAGGTCGCCCGGCTGGCCGCGATCAGCACCGACTACTACACACGTCTCGAGCAGGGTCGCCTCCAGGCGTCCGCAGCGGTCCTCGACGCCCTGGCGAACGTGCTTCGTCTCGACACCGGTCAGCGGGGATACCTGCTGGCCCTCGCGGGGAAGGCCGCCCCGCCCTCAGCCGGCAAGGTGGCGCGGCAGCACGTACAGCCGCGGTTGCGGCACCTGCTCGACGATCTCTCCCTCACCGCGGGGTTCGTGATCGGACGCAACACCGACCTGCTGGCGTGGAACGACATGGCCGCCGCCCTCGTGATGGACTTCGGCGGCGTCCCCGAGCAGGAGCGCAACTACGTCCGTCTCGTCTTCACCGAACCCGCGATCCGCGACCTGTATCGGGACTGGGAGCACATGGCCCGGCTGGCGCTGGCCCACCTGCGCATGGACAGCAGACGCAACCCGCACGATCCCCGGCTGACAGCGCTGGTCGAGGAACTCTCGGCGCTGGATCCGCAGTTCCGCCTCTGGTGGACTTCACACGACGTCGCCGTGCGGGCCGGCGGTACCAGGCTGCTGCGACACCCCTTGGCGGGCGACCTGACCCTGGAGCGGTCGACCTTCACCTGCGCCGAGGATCCGGAACAACAGCTCGTGGTCTGGACGGCCGAACCCGGCAGCCGGACTCGCGAGGCACTGCGTGACCTGGCCGCGGGGATCCGGACAGCGCGGGAGAGAACGGACGGCGGCGCATGCGATGAGCGCTGCGGGGCCGGAGCCGCTACGGCGTCGCGGTCACCGAGATCTCGCCGAGAACAGGCGCTGGGCCTTGACGGTGGTCAGGGAACGCCAGGTGGCTCCCTCGACCGGTGACTCGGCCGCGTCCAGCGCCGCGAGGTGGACGCCGGCCGGCCCCGAAGGGGTCCAGCAGTAGTCACTGCCGAACAGCACCCGTTCCGGCGCCACGAGGTTCAGCAGGGCGGGGATCCGGCGCGGGAAGGCGGTGCCTGCGGTGTCGTATCCCTTCGCGAGCGGTATTGCCGACGGGTCACCGGCGCCGTGGCGCCGGGAGGCGCGGCCGGCTGCTCGCTCCGGCCTGTCTCCGTCCACGTCCGTCCTGTCGACCGGGCTCACTCCACTTCCGCGGTCCCGGCCAGTCGCACCTCTTCGTAGTCCAGGGTGGTCTGAAGCCGGCGCAGCACCGTGTCGTCGATCCGCTGCTCGTCCCGCAGCCGGACGACGGTGGCGCGCTTGTGGGCGATGAGCGCGAGCCGCAGCTCGGTGTAGTGGCGGTTGTGCAGCAGGGCGGGATCGCCGTCGGCGCCCTCGCCTCGGGCCCGCACGACGGCCAGTTGAGCCTCGTACTCCTGACGCAGCCATTCCGCGGCCCGCGGTGACGAATTCAGGTCGGCGGCCAGCCGCGGCAGGGCCTCGACGGCCTCCTCGGTGGCCGTGGTCTCGGCGAGGAGCTGCTCCTCGTCGACCGAGGTGTCCCGTGGCAGCCGTGCCCACCTCACCACACGCGGCAGCAGCAGTCCCTGTCCCACGAGGGTGACGACGATGACGCCGGAGGTCACGAAGACGATGAAGGAGCGGTCGGGGAAGGGCGCACCCGAGTCGAGGGTCTCCGGCACCGACAGGGCCACAGCCAGCGACACCGCGCCCCGGAAACCCGCGAACCCGCTGACGGTGCGGGCCCGGTCGCTCATCCGCCGCAGCCGCTGCTCGGGTCGCCGGTCCACCGCGCGGATCAGGTAGGCGGAGGCGAACAGGAACGCGAACCGTACGGCGACCAGCACCCCGCTGACCACACCGACCGCGATCAGCGCGTCTGCGAGGTCCCCCCTGCTCATGTGCCGTAGCGCGTACTGCAGTTCCACACCGACCAGGACGAACAGCGCGGCGTTGATGATGAACGTCGCCAGTGGCCAGAACGCGAGGGCCTGCCGTCGGTGCTCGGCGCGGATCAGGCGAGGCGCCACCTGGGCCATGATCAGCCCGCTGACGACGACCGCGAGGACGCCCGAGGCATGAACCGTCTCGGCGAGCAGATACGCCGTGAACGGCGCCAGGATCATGACGAGATTGCCCAGCAGCGGGTCCTCCAGCCGCCGTCGCAGGTTCATGTTGACCCACGCCACGGCCACGCCGACCGCCGCCCCGCCGCCGTACGCCAGGAGGAACAGTGCCCCGACGCGCGGGAGGGTGAGGTGTTCCTCGCCGACGGTCAGACCGACCGCCAGGCCGTAGACGACGAGGGCGGTGCCGTCGTTGACGAGGCTCTCCGCACGCAACACCGTGACCTGGCGGCGCGGGAGTGATCCGGCGAGGGCGCTGACGGCGGTGGCGTCCGTGGGGGCCACGGCCGCGCCCAGCACCCACGCGGGTCCCCATGGCAGTCCGAGCGCGTGCCCCGCGACCGCCACGGCCCACGCGGTGAGGATGACCAGGACCGTGCTGAGCAGGACGATGCCGCGCAGGTTCGAGCGGATCTCCCGGCTCGACGTGGTCAGGCTCTCCCAGTACAGCAGCACGGGAAGGAAAAGCAACAGCACGACGTCGGGCGGTAGTTGCGCCTGGCGGACGGCCGGGACGAGTCCGAGGACTGCGCCCAGGGCGAGCAACACGACGGGCGGCGCGACGCCGAGGCGCGGCGCCAGCACGTTGCCCGCCAGCACGGCCACGCCGAGGACCACGACGAGTTCGAGACCGAGCATAGGGCTACTCCAGTGAACGGGCGCGTGCCGAGCGCAAGTCGGGCGATCCGGGACGGGTTCGTCCGCTCATCTCGGAACGAGGCGCAGGGTTGTGCCGCGGGCGGAGACCATGGGGTCGACGTACGCGCCGCCGAAGCGGCCGTACTTGGCGCGGTAGGCGGTGTCTATACGGTCGTCGATCTCGTCGTCGCGCACCTCGACGAAGGTGACGTCCCTGTCGACGCCCCCGGCGCGGATGTGCCCCTCGTGGGACGCGCGGGCGGTACGCCACCACGATCCGGCCGGCCCGCGGAAGGAGCGCACGTACAGGTCGTCACCGTCGCGGACGACCCAGATCGGCACCGGCCCGCGCAGGCTTCCGTCACGCCGGCGCGGCGCCATCTCCAACTCGTCCGCCCCGGCGATGTGGTGAAGCTCGTCGCTCGTCCAAGTCGTCATCGGTGGTTCTCCCGTCTGCGGGTCCGGCGGGGATTGTGGAACGCGAAGGCCGGGACGGACGTGATGACCGGTCTTGTGCGGCCGCCGTGCGCCGAGAAACCCGGCGGGGGTCTGGTCGGCTGCTCGTGTCGTACGCGCCCGGACTCACCACCGCGCGGCCAGACGTCATGGACGCAGCAGTGTCTTGACGGCGCGGCGTTCGTCCATGGCCTTGTAGCCTTCGGCGGCTTCCTCCAGAGGCAGGGTGAGGTCGAAGACCCTGCCGGGGTTGATGCGGCCGCTGAGTACGCGGTCGATCAGGTCGGGAAGGTAGGCGCGCACGGGGGCAGGCCCGCCGCGCAGGCCGACGTGGGAGAAGAAGAGTTCCTGGCCGTCGATCCGCGTGCCGTGCGGGAAGCCGACGAAGCCGACGTTGCCACCCGGACGCGCGGACTGCAGACCCTGGTGCATCGACTCCTGGGTCCCGACGCACTCGAGGACGGAGTCGGCACCGACGCCGTTCGTCAGCTCCTTGACGCGGGCCACGCCCTCCTCGCCGCGCTCGGTGACGATGTCGGTGGCACCGAACTCCAGGGCGAGTTTCTGCCGGGACTCGTGCCGGCTCATGGCGATGATGCGCTCGGCGCCCAGCTCCTTCGCGGCGATGACCCCGGACAGGCCGACCGCGCCGTCGCCGACGACCACGGCGGTCGAACCGGGCTTCACCTCGGCTGCCTTGGCGGCGTACCAGCCGGTGCCCATGACGTCGGACAGGGTCAGCAGGCTGGGGATCAGCTCCTCGGCCGGCTGCGCCGGGACGGTGACCAGGGTGCCGTCGGCAAGGGGGACACGGAGGTGTTCGGCCTGGGCGCCGTTCACCCACTGCGCGTGCTGACAGGAGGTGTGGTAGCCCGCCCGGCAGATCGGGCAGGTGCCGTCGGAGGCGACGAAGGAGCCGATGACGAACTGGCCGGGCCTGACGCCGGAGACGTCGCCGCCGACCTCCTCGACGATGCCGACGTATTCGTGGCCGATGGGCTGCGGCTCGGCGACCGGCAGGACGCCGCGGTAGCTCCACAGGTCGGAGCCGCACACGCAGGTGGCGACGGTGCGGATGACCGCGTCCGTCGGCGCCGTGATCGTCGGCTCGGGTACGTTCTCGACCCGGACGTCACCGGGCGCGTGAAGAATCGTTGCTCGCATGGTGCCTTCTCAGCTCTTGTCGTGAATTCCCGAAGGAACCCCGTCCCGTGGGTCGGCTGACCGGCTTTTCGGATTTCTGTTCTCCATAGGGGGCCTCGGCCTCTCACCCGGTGGAGACCCTGCCACCCCCGCGGGAGCCGACAAAGGGGAGGGTTTCATCCGGGGGATTCGCTTAGCCAGGGGAGACATCTTTACCCCCCTCAGCAGAACAGCTGGTCACCCTGACCGCTGATCCGGGGAGCCCCGATTCTCCGCGATCGCGCCATGCCTGCGAAGTCATCCGCGCCCTGGTGCACCGGCGTCCGCACCGCGAGGGGCGAGCGCGGGGGTGACGGTGCCGAAGTGGGTGAGGAAGTTCTACTTCACGGTGTCGGACGCCGTTGGCGACCTCTGGTCCGCCGCCCAGGAGGCCAGGAGGCGCAACCCGTCGTGGGAAGGCGAGCCGGGTTCGGCGTTCCACACGATGATGTGCTGGTCGGGATCCGTCCCGCAGCTGAGCGTGTTCCAGTCGAGGGTCAGCTCTCCCACCACCGGGTGGCGGAGCTTCTTGACGCCCTTGCCCCGCATCGCCACGTCGTGTTCGGTCCACCACTGCCGGAACTGCGCGTCACGGACGCAGAGTTCCTCGACCAGTGCGTTGAGGCGCTGGTCGTCGGGGTAGCGCGCGCTCTCCATGCGCAACTGGGCGATGGCCAGCCGGGTCACCTCTTCCCAGTCCGCGTACAACGCGCGCATCCAGGGCTCGGTGAACAGCAGCCGGACGAAAACTCGCTCTGGTTCCGGATAGCGCCCGAAGTCGGTCCACAGGGCGGCGGCGAGCTGGTTCCAGCCCAGGATGTCGGTCCGCCTGCCGATGACGAATGCCGGGGTGGCGGCGAGATCGTCCAGCATGCGCTGCAGCTGCGTGTCCACCTGCTGGCGATCAGCCGTGGCGGGCCGCACCCTCTCCTTGGCCGCGAGTTCGACGAGGTAGGTGCGCTGGTCGGCGTTCAAACGAAGCGCTCGCGCGATCTCGTTCAGGAGGGGCACCGATGCCTGGAGCCGGCCCTGCTCGATCCGCGTGTAGTACTCGGTACTGATCGCGGCCAGAAGGGCCACCTCCTCACGGCGCAGACCGCTCACGCGCCGCCGTTGCCCGCCCCGGAGTCCGACATCCGAAGGAGTCAGCTCGGCGCGGCGGGCCTTGAGGAACTCACCCAGTTCGTTCAGATGAGGATCGCGGTTCATGACCTCCAGCCTGGCACACCCGCCGGACCTTGTGAGGGGGAAGGATTCCTCCTACGCCGGCCCGCCTCCCGGGTCGGTGTCCGGTTCCGAGACTGAGCCGGTGGCCCGGAGGGCGCTCGCGCTCGCCGAGCCACCGAAGGGGCGCACCGCCGGGTCGTCAGCCCAGTGCCTTGACCAGCTCCTCGGCCAGGGGAACCGCCGAGTACGGGTTCTGACCCGTGTAAAGGGTGCGGTCGACCTCGACGTGCGGGGTGAACGGCTCGGCTTCGCGGTAGTCGGCCCTGAGCTCGTCGACGAGGCGGTCCTGGAGCAGCCACTTGGCGCGGTCGGCGAGACCGTTCTGCTTCTCCTCGGCGTTCGACAGGCCGGTCAGCCGGTAGCCGGCGAACGGGGAGGTGCCGTCGGGCCCGATGGTCGCCAGCAGCGCAGCGGGGCCGTGGCACACCAGGGACACGGGCTTGCCGGAGGCGAGCCAGTCGGTGAGCAGCCTGCCGGAGGCGGCATCGTCCGGCAGGTCCTCCATGGGGCCCCAGCCGCCGGGGTAGAAGACGGCGTCGTAGTCGTCGATGTCGACGTCCTCGACGCGCATCGGCTGCGCCAGCTCGGTCGCCTCGCGCAGCGCGGTGCGCATGCGCTGGGCGCCTTCCTCGCCGCCGTTGACGTCGGGGGTGAGACTGAGGGCGTCCGCCGTGGGCGGTACGCCGCCGGGGGTCGCCGCGGCGATCTCGTACCCGGCCTTCTTGAAGACCTGGTAGGGGCCGATGGCCTCCTCGGCCCAGAACCCGGCCGGATGGCGGGTTCCGTCGGCCAGTGTCCAGTGGTCGGACGCGGTGATCACAAAGAGGATCTTCGTCATTGGATGGTCTCTCTCCCAGCGGTGGTCTCAGCCCCTGAGGGCTTCCTGGAGGATGTGGCTGTCGGCGGCCTGCCGCATGCTCACGGCCTTGCCGTCGCGGACGGTCCACAGGTGGATGAACCGGACATCGGCCCGGTCTCCGGTCTTGGTCTCGGCGTGGTAGTGCCCGAACACGAAGACGTGGCCCTCGTCGTCCGCGAAGAACTCCTCCGGCACCGCGCCGAAGGACTCGATGTTCGGCATCGGTGTGCCGAAGAAGTTCTTCGCCACGTCGTCCCAGCCGTGGTAGACGCCGCTGTTCGGGAAGCCGGGGGTGATGTCCCAGACGAGGTCCGGCGCCATGACCTCACTGGTGACGTCCGGGGCCATACGGGACTCGTACACCCGGCGGATGAGTGCGAGGTCGGCGGAGTCGGACATGGTGCGCTCCTAGCGGGGTGGTGGAATGGATCGGATACGGGAAGAAGGCCGTCGGATCAGACGGCGAGGGCGGTCCGCCCGGCGCGGAACAGGGCAGCCTGCCGCGCGACGCGCGCACCCAGGAACTGTCCGGCCGGTCATGGTGGAGGCAGGCAACGGGGCCTGTCGGACGCCGGTGTCCGGGGTGCGTGGTAAAGCCGGAGGGTGCGTGGTAAAGCCGGGCATGAGAAGAGCGCACGTTGGGGGAGGTGAATTTCTCCCTCCTGATGTTCTCCGTCGGGCGCTTCTACAGGACGGAGAAGAATCCCACCATCTTGGTGATCGCCTGGTCCACGTATTCGGGCACGTCGTACATGGCGATGTGCGTCGCGCCTTCGACGGCGAACAGCTCTTTCGGACCCCGGGAAAGCTCGTAAGCCTGGTCACTGAAAATCTTGGTGTCCGCCTTGCTTCCTGCGATGAGGAGCATCGGCTGGGTCAACAGATCAGGGATCTGGTCGAACGCCGAGAAGGCGTACATCCTGTCCAGACTGGTCAGCAGGAAGCGGCCCTTCGAGCGCGGGTGCTGACCGCGGGGGGTCCGGTAGTAGTCGTACCCCTCACGCAGGAGGTCCGGGGTGTTCTCATCGATCTCTTCCGACGTCTCGGGAACGAACGGGGCGTAGAGCGGCGCCGCTCCCCCCGCTTCCGCCGTGCGCTGCAGAGCGACCATGTCCAGTGTCTTGATCTGCTCGGTTACCGGGGACGGGCTTCCCAGGAAGGCTCTGGAGCCTTCACCCATGGGGGCGGCGCTGACGGTGGCCACCGCTTTGAAGCGGCGTTCGGTCTGAGCCACGCTGATCGCGTAGCCACCCCCTGCGCAGATGCCGAAGACGCCCATCCGCTCGGTGTCGACGAACGGGAGGGTGGTGAGGAAGTCCGCGGCGCAGCGGGCGTCTTCCACTCTGGTCGTCGGGTCCTCGAGCAGGCGGGGTTCACCACCGCTTTCCCCTTGGTAGGAGGAGTCGTAGACAACGGTGACGAATCCCTGAGCGGCCAGCCGCTCGGCGTAGAGGCCGATGGTTTGTTCCTTCACCCCTCCCGCGGGGTGAATTCCGACGAGGGCCGGGTACTTCTTGTCCTCGCTGAAATCATCCGGCAGGTGAAGGTGTCCCGCGATTTCCACTGCCTTGTTCCTGAACGAAACAGTCTCGACCATGACGCCGGCTCCTTTCCTCACCGATCCCCGAGGGGCGGTCCGGACACCATGGTCTGTCTGGTCCGGAGCGATGTCTACGTGAGATGGGGGGTAGAAATCCTTCCCCTGGATGCGAATTGCAGGGCAGATTACCGCGCAGATCAACCTGTCGAGACTGTTCGCGCAGACTGGATTCCGTGCATTGCGTGGGACTTGCATGCGTTATTGAGGGGGCCCGGGTGCGGCCAGGTCAGCTGACTCGCACGCCACAAGAGGGTGCAGTCGGGTTCTGTCGGTTTCGAAGCCGCCGGCACTGATTTCAGGCCCGGCCGCACTCCTGTCCGGGCGCGACGACGTGCGCTGAGGAAGAGCTATGCACCGGCGGTGCCATCGCGCAGGGAATGGATCATGCTCTTCAGGATCCGGAACGCGCCTGACCGCTCGGTCTCGGTCATACCGGCAAGCATTCTGACCTCGACGGACCGGACCGCTACAGACGCTTTCTCAAGGCTCCGTCGGCCGCGAGGCGTGAGCCGCGTGGGGAGAGCCTTCCCGACGGGTGCCTCCGAGGGCCTGGTCACGTAGCCCTCTCGTTCCAGGGTCTGGAGCAAGACGTTCATCGACTGCCGTGTCACGAACGCGCCCCGCGCGAGCTCGGAGTTCGACAAGCCCGGTCGTTGAGCCAGCAACTCGAGGCAGGAGTAGTGCGTCACGCTCATCCCGAGCGGCCGCAGCACCTCCTCCATGGCTACGCGGAGGGCACTCGACGCCTCTTTGAGCAGGTAACCCAGAGACGTCTCCAGGTCGACGCCGTCACCGTCTTGATACATGTCAGCATTCTGACATAGGTTGACCTGTGTCAGAAAACTGACACGTACAGAAGGAGCATCATCATGCCCGTCACCGGCCCCGACTTCATCTCGTTGCAGGCGCGCGACCTCAACCGGTCGCAGGCGTTCTACGAGCAGTACCTGGGCCTCGTCCGTTCGCAGGCCGGACCTCCGCACGCCGTCGTCTTCGAGACGAAGCCGATCGCGTTCGCACTACGGGAAGTCGTTCCCGGCACCGATCTCGCATCCGTCGCCCAGCCCGGCATCGGTGCCGCGATCTGGCTCCATGCCACGGGCGTCCAGGCCATTCACGATGCTCTCGTCGCCGACGGTCACACCATCGTCTCCGCACCGGTCGACGGCCCGTTCGGTCGGACATTCACCTTCGCCGACCCCGACGGCTACCAGGTCACTCTCCACGACCGCGCCTGATCGGCCCCACGGCACCGGACGTTCATCAAGTCCCCGCCCCATGAACGCGGTTGAGCCCTGGTCTCGTGCGTCGGCGGCATCACCGTTCGTGTCAGCCGGGACGCCGACTCGAATGGTGGCCGGGTCCGCGGTCGGCCGATGACTGCCCAGGGTCAGACTTCATGCGTGAGGGGCTCGTCGCCGTGCTCGTCCTCCGGAAGGGTGGGGAGGTCGGCCTGCAGGCCGGCGATCAGGGTGTCGACGAGGAAGCCGAAGCTGCGGTCCACATCACGGGGCAGTCCGAAGCCGCCGGCGCTTTCGAGGGTGGCGAATCCGTGCAGTGCCGATCGCAGGACGCGGGCAGCGTCGATTCTGCGGGTCTGCCGCAGTTCGAAGCCGGCGAGGACGTCGTACAGGACCTGCAAACCCTCGTTGGCCACGCGGCGGTCCTCTTCGTCGTCGTCGGCCGTGGGCGCCCGTACGGTGGCGGCGTAGCGGCCGGGGTGGTCGAGGACCCAGCGGCGCCATGTGTCGGCGCAGGCGCGGACCGCGTCCGGGCCGGACTTACCGACGGCGGAGCGGGCGATGGCGTCGGTGAGTTCGCGTTTGGCCTGGTTGGCGATGCCGTGTTGGAGGGCCTCCAGGGAGGCGACGTGTTTGTAGAGCGATGGCGTTTTCACACCGACCCGCTCGGCCAGCAGGCCCATGGTCAGGCCGTCGAAGCCGACCTCGTCGGCGAGCTTCGCCCCGGCCGAGACGACCGTGGCAGGGGCGAGGCCGGCCCTAGGCACGGGCGTTCGCCTGCAAGAAGGCCAGCATCAGCGCGACCACCTCGTCGGGGTACTGCGCATGCGGGTAGTGGCCGGCTCCCTCGACCGTCTCGAGTCGGCCCAGGCCGGCCGGCATCTCGGCCACGATCGCCTCGCCCTCGGCCTTCGGGTTCACCCAGTCCGGGTCCAGCGAGCCTTCGATGACGAGGGCGGGGCAGCGCACGTTGCCCAGCTGCGCTCCGGCGTCTGCGGGCGTCGACTGCATCATGCCGCGCAATGCTTTCATACGCCCGGGCTGGCGCAGCATGGCGTCGATTCCGGCCAGGTGGGCGGTCCAGTCGGCGGGCTTGGTTCCCGGGTAGGCAAGGTCGAGGTACTTCTTCCAGGACGACAGGCTGCCCATCATCGTGCCGGCCAGCCGGAGCGTGCCCGTGCGGTATCCGCGGTTGCGCAGGTCGCCCAGTTTGACCGCCTGCTTGCGGGTGAACGGCGCCAGTTCGACGATGCCGGTGATCAGCTCGGGCGCCTTGGCGGCCGCGATGGTGGCGGCTCCGCCGGCGATCGAGTGTCCGGCCAGCACGGCCGGGCCACCGAGGTGGCGGATCACCGCGAGCAGGTCACCGGCGATGTCGGTGCGGGTGTAGGACGGCCACTGCGCGCTCGATTCACCGGCTCCGCGCAGGTCGACCGTGGCGACGCGGTAGCCGGCGGATATCAGTCGCGGCGCGACGAAGCGGTATGCGTCGCGGCTGTTGCCCATGCCGGGAGCCAGGACGACCAGCGGCCCCTCTCCGGCTACGTCGTACGCGATCGTGCCGGCATCGACGGTCAGGTACTCGGTCATCGCTGTCTCCCACTTTTACCAGCTGCCCACTCGGTTAGCTGCGATAGCCGTAAAGCTATGATGATTAGCTTTCCGTGTCAACATCAACTGGAATCACCGCGATGCCGAGCCGGTGAGCCGGCCCGTGGGTCCGGTCGTGACGCACAGGGTGCCGGGTGCCCAGTCCCGGTGCCGCACGAGCGAGGCAGGCAACCGGCCGAGGTTCGGGCGTGCCTCCACCACTACGACGCCCGAGTCGGCCCGTCCAACCTGCCGACGCTTTCCGCCCGGCACCGCCGCTGTGCTGACGGGCGATTCTTCTGTGCCGTACGACTTCATCCCCCGTCGATGAATTGCCGGCGCCTGGTGAGAGCGGATGAACTGAACACCGCTCTGGCGTGCTGGGGGTGTGCGGGGGACCGCCCGTGTCCGCGGCGCCCAGCCCGGTCGGCCGGCACGCTAGGAGTCGCGCTATGTAGCCATACCGCCGTCATTTCTGCACGGCCACAAGTACGCGCCCGACGATGCTGTCGGCAGGTGGCGTTCCGTCAACCCGTGCCGCCGACACCGCTCTCGCCCTCGTACGCCGACGATTGCGCACCCAGTCCTTCCCCGCGCCCGGCGCCTACGCTCAGGCCCGTCTCAAGCGCCCGAGGGCACGGAGGCGCGTACGCGGGTCCCGTCCTTGAGCAGAGACGACGGGCGCCGGTTGTCCCGCGAGGGACGGGCTAGCAGTCGTCGACGGAGTCCGGCAGCTGCGCTGGGCCGGACTCGTTGCCGTACGCGGTACGTACGGGCAGGTCCCGGTAGGAGCGGTACGCGTTCTCCGCGAAGACGGCTACGACCTCGTCGGTCATGATGCGGGGGGCTGCCCGGCACCGATGGAGGTTGAGGGTGCCCCGTGACATATCCAGTGCGTGGGCCATCTCGTGATACAGCTGCGCGCAAGGTTCGCTCGGGGTGCCGTCGCTCAGCGGCCTGGTGTCCGTGCTGTTCCACGCGATGATGCTGTCCGTGCCTGACCCGTCCTGCGCCTTGTCCCAGCGGTCGTCGGCGGGCATCGTGCCTGTGTCGCCGTTGCTGAGAACGATCTGCACGTTGCGCGGGTTGAAGTCGAGGTCACGCACGAGGCCGAGGGGGTCGCCGCTGTCGTCCTCGGCTCGGTAGGTCCTCATGCACTTTTCGTAAGCTGAGGCCGCCTTGGGGCTGACGCTGATCAGGGCCTGTGCTTGTGGGGTGGTACCCAGAATCAGGGCGACGGCGGAAACGACCGTCAGTAGCGCGAGGCCCGCTGATCTCGGGGGCCTGCGCTGCGGACGGAAGCAAGCCACGGCCGCCACGTGCGCCATTTTGTCCAGCGCTGTCCTGCCCGCTCCCCGTAGGGCCGACGCGACGACTGCAGCATCCTGACGATGGCGAGCGCTCCCCATGACTTCGCCTTCCTTGATACCGGGATCAGGGGGACGGCCAGAGGGTCCCTTGTGTGGGGAGGCCGCGACGCTTCCGTGAGGGGCTGGCCGCCCTCCAGCCGGCCTCTGCGCGAATCAGGCGCCGACTACCGCGAGGACCGCCATGGCGTACGGGATGCCATCCTTCGCGGTCTGGATTGCGCCGCCGACGTCGAAGCTGGAGCGCCATGAGCAGTTGGAGGTGTAGCCCGAGGCCCTGTCCCACACGGTGGGAAGACTGTTCAGGTGGCCAGGCTTCTGCCAGTTGAAGTCACGTGACCCGCCGAAGGCTCCGCCCATGGAGCCACGGACATCAAAAATGTAGGCGTCTCCCGTCCTGAAGCGGACGACGCAGGCTCCACTGAAGTTGTATCCGGGGAATCCTGAGTCACGCACGTGACCGGTCCAGTTGTATGTCCCGTCAGAATGCAGGGTCAGCGCTGCCCAGCCGCCGACCGGGACACCGCCACCGAATCTGATGTCACGGGCGACGGTGAAAGTGTCGGTGTACTGCGGGAGGAGCGTGACCGACCTCGCTGGGGTGGTCGGCTTGATCGACAGGCCTGGATCGGCTGCGACCGCCGTGGTGGGCAGGGCGATGCTCCCTGCCAACAGCAACGAGGCAATGGCCGTTGCGCCATTACGCTTGAGAATGCTCATCATGGGTACGTCCTCCCTGGTGGGCTTTTGACAACTTGACTGGGCTTTGCGTCACCAGGAAGGGCGGCTGTCAGGTTCGGGCGGGAGCGACGCCCCTGATTCACGGCAGGCCGCTCAAAGCCGCTCTCCCTCTGCTCCGCCCGCACTCAGCCCCGGTCTGTGCCTCGGTCCCCGTGCTCGCGGGCAGCATTCGGGCGGCGTTGCTGTGTGTGCGTGAATCTCTCCGGCTCACGCTTAACCATCCATATCCAGGTAACCTCGGACAATTTGGTTTTGCAACCCCCGCCCCACGACAGAAGTTGAACTCCCGACAGTTGATGCATTCACTGTCGAGCCGCTGTGTTTCATGCCTCCGCCTGGCCGCTGGCCGCGGTGTGGGCGGCGGTGCGGAGTCGGTTGATGGTGAAGCGCAGGGAGGGCATCGTCCTGCGGCATCGCGTCCCACGGTGAGGCTCGACCGGACTGCCACCCGTAGGATTTGATGATTTCACGGCGAAAGCGGACGATAGAACCATAGCGACCTCGGAAGCATGGAGGTATGACTATGTTCAGACGATTTGCCGCCTCGGCGATGGTGATTGCCGCCGGAATTGGCGGCGGGCTCCTCGCACCGTCGGCCGCCCACGCTCAGGACTACGGGCCCAACACCTGCAGGCAGGGATATGTCTGGCGGATGGCGCGTGCCGGCGATCTCGTGTGCGTCACCCCGCAGACGCGTACCCGCACCGCCAACGACAACGCTCTCGCTCCCGACCGGACCCTCCCGAACGGCTACTGCGAGCAGGGCTATGTCTGGCGTGAGGCATGGGGCTCCGACGACCTCACCTGCGTGACCCCGCAAACCCGCGCGCAGGCGCGATACGACAACAGCCGAGCCGACGACCGGCGGTTGGCGGTGCGGCTGTGGATCACTACGGAGAACGGCACCCTCAAGGTCAGTGGCGACCACTTCAACATAGACAGCCCAGTCCGCATCGTGTTCTCCGGTGCGGTCAACAGGACCTGGACGGTCACGGCCACCAGGCACTCCGGATACGCCGGCGGGAGCTTCGGTCTCGTCCCCGGCTTCACCGGGCCGTGTGCTCCCGGAAACCCGAACTCCCGGGTTCGCGCAATCGATCTGACGTCGGGTCGAAGCACGGTCAGCGTCCCGTTCGTCTACTGCGTCCGGTTCGACTGAAGCCCGTGACAGACCAGGTAGTTGCCGTCGTTCGCAGGGGCGCCGCCCCACTCTGAATGGTCGGCGGTGCATGTGCGAGCCGTTCTCCCTCCTCCGTGAAAGGACGTCCCCTCCATGCCCACCAACAACAGGAAGAGAACTGCGTCGGCGCCCAGGAAGTCGGCGTCCTCCCAGGACCGCCTGATCGAGTCCCTGAAGCAGTACATCCGCACGCGAGGCCCGGATCTGCTCGCGGATCCGAACGTGTCTTCCGTCGGCATCGGCAACAAGATCAAGAACGGCACGCGAGGAAAGCAGGTCGTGCTGCAGTTCACGGTCAAGAGCAAGGTTGAGCCGGAGGCGCTGGAGGCACTGGGCACGACCCGGATCCCAGAGACCATCACGGTCGACGGAGTGGACGTGCCCACCGACATCATCGAACGCACCTACCAGCCTCACTTCCGGGTGGTCACCGAGGTCGAGAAGCCGGAACGCAAGACCCGCCTCGACCCCATCGTCCCCGGAGCCAGCATCGGAGGCGTGACGGTCTCGGCCGGCACCATCGGCTGCATCGTGTTCGACAAGACCGACGGCACGCCGTACGTGCTCAGCAACTGGCACGTACTACAGGGTCCGGAAGGTCAGCTGGGCGAGGAAGTCGTGCAGCCCGGCAAGTTCGACGACAACCGCGTCTCCCGCAACCACCTCGGCGTCCTCAGAAGGTCCCACCTCGGCCCAGCCGGCGACTGCGCCGTCACCACCATCGACGAGGGCCGGACCTACGATCGAAAGATCCTGGAACTCGGAGCAACACCGCAGGAGTTGGGCGAGCCGGACCTCGGCGACAAGGTCATCAAGAGCGGACGCACGACGGGCGTCACCCACGGAATCGTCCGCCGTATCCACACCATGGTCAAGATCGACTATGAGGGCGATGTCGGCGAGAAGACCATCGGCTGCTTCGAGATCGGACCCGACGACGAGCACCCGGCAGCGGACAAGCAGATCAGCAGCGGTGGCGACTCGGGCGCGGTCTGGCTGTTCAAGCAGAATGGCAGGCCCAGCAAGGTCATCGCCGGACTCCACTTCGGCGGGGAAAGCCCCGGCGAACTGGACGACCACGCACTGGCCTGCCTGTCGAGCTCGGTGTTCGAGAAACTCGACATCACCTTGCGGCAGGCGTCTCCCGAAGAAGTGCAGCCCCTCCAGGGTTACAACCCGGACTTCCTCAGCGAGCAGATAGATGTCCCCCAGCTCACCGCCGACATCAGCGGAGACGCCGTGACGCTCGACGGCTGCGAGGTCATCCCGTACACGCACTTCTCGCTGACGCTCAGCAAGAAGCGGCGATTGCCCATCTGGGTCAGCTGGAACGTCGACGGCGGCGGCCTCAAGAAGCTCAGCCGGTCCGGCATCCCGTTCACCAAGGACCCGCGCCTGCCGGCGAACACCCAGGTCGGCAACGAGTTGTACGAGGCCAACCGGCTCGACCGCGGCCACATAGCTCGCCGCGCGGATCTGACGTGGGGCAGCATGCCCGAGGCGCAGAAGGCGAACACCGACTCGTTCTTCTACACCAACATCACCCCGCAGATGGACGACTTCAACCAGAGCACCAAGAGCGGTCTGTGGGGCGAGTTGGAAGACGCCATCTTCGCCGACGTCGATGTCGACGACCTCAAGGTCAGCGTCTTCGGCGGCCCGGTATTCCAGGAAGACGACCGTGTCTACCGCGAGGTGAAGATCCCCCGAGCGTTCTGGAAGGTCATCACCTTCGTCGAACGAGGTGAGCTGAAGGCCAAGGGATTCCTGCTGACGCAGAACCTGGACCAACTCGAAGTCCTGGACCTCGACGAGTTCCGGGTCTACCAGGTTACTCTCGACGAGATCGAGGAACGCGCACACATCCGCTTCCCCACCGCCCTCCACAAGGGCGACCATCTGCTCGTGCCGGAGTCGGTGGACGAGCGGATGCCGTTGCAAGACATGGCCGACATCCACTGGGACTGACCGGACTCGAGGCGTGGCGACGTACGGCTACCTGTACGCGAGCCGGTCCGGCACCCAGATGTTCAAAAGGACACGAGAGTGTCGCCGGCTCGACGCTGTCGAGGGGGACCCCGCGTAGCCCGTTTTGGTGAATGCGCGGGCTGGTCATACGCGGTGGAGCAGGGCTGGCCCTCCAAGGCTTGGTGGGCTCACCCCGACGTGCCGGCAGGCAAGGTCGAAGTCTTCCACCTGACCCCGAAGCCGGACGACCCGCCCAGGGAGTGCCGGTACTACCGCGACGGACAAACGGTCGGTCGCTTCGACATCGGCGACACCCCGGACGGGCGCATGGCGTTCCTGCTCCCCGCGTTCGAAGAAGCCGGACGCCTCGATGACGACGCGAGTGAGGAGTTCGACTCGTTGCCTGCGCGACCCTGACCGCCCCGCAGCAACACGTCGGGCTGTCACTGCCGCGCCAAAAAACCCTGCATGACCGGCTGCCCGCAGCGGTGACAGCGGCCGTGCCGCCAGGAAACCTGGGGGACTGACGAGCAGGCCAAACGCTGGATGACGCGCACCGGCCGGATGGCTACCGCCACGCGCCGGGTGCGCAGTGCGGCGCGTGAGCCAGCATCAGGCGCTCGTCGCCGCATCGCCTCCATGGTGTCCGCGCGTCCGCGTGGCCGGGGTCCCGGATGTGATTCACCGTGAAGCGCGGCTGTGTTGGGCCCGTCCGGCAGCGGCAGCCCTCGCTGCTGCCGGACGGGCTGATTCCCGCCCTGCGTCCGGCGTCGACCCCTGGCGTGACGCCCGGCGCGCACCACACCTCCCGTCTGGTGCCGGTGCCGGTGCCGGTGCCGGTGCAGGGGGCGGAGAGAGACACCTGGGTGGTGGTGGATCAGTCCGAGGAGTTGCTCACGCTGTGCCAGGATGCGGTGGAGCGGTCGAGCTTTCTGAACGGTTTACCGGCCGCTTGTGTGCCGGGGAGCAGGTCGGCGAATGCGGCCGGCGCCCACCGCATCCCCCGCGTGCCGCTCCGAACAGCCACCGCGGGTATACCGCGTCGGAGCAGGTCATGGATTGAGGTAAGGGTCTTTCGCCATGCGCGCGTAGGACGCAAGCGCCGACGGCGAGGAGTTGATCTGCCAGTGGCGTTCCTTGTCGGTGTCGAACCACACGAGGGCCTTGATCAGCGGAAATTTGGTCTTCAGTGTCGGGACGACGCCGTCGATCCACGATGCTTTGCTGCCTCCGACCTCATCGGAGGCCATTTCGCCGATGAGGATGGGCTTGCCCTTCGCAGCGAGCTTGGCGTAGATAACGGAGAACAGCTGGCCGAAGCTCTGCCACCGGAAGTCCGGGTCGGACGTGCCCCAGTTGTATCCGTCGACGCCGGTCCAGTCGACGTATCGGTCGCCGGGGTAGTAGGCCATGGCCGGCGGGGCGTCGGGGCTGTCGGTGACGTTCGGGCACCACACCCAGACGACGTTTGTGGCGCCTCGTGCCACGAAGATGTCATGGATGTGGCGGTACGCGGCGATGTATCTCGCCGGGTCGTGTCCACCCCAGCCTTCCCCCTCGTTCATCTCGGCCGCGAAGTCGAGGAAGAATCTCTCACCGAGTGCCTTGGCCCCGTCGGCGCGCTCTCGGATCGTCGTGTCCAGATCTCCGCTGGTGATGTCCTCGAAGTCGGCGTCGAACGGTTCCCAATTGATCAACGGGATGCGACCGTCAGCGAGATCTGCACGCGTGGTCGAGGAACGGGCCCAGTCGTCCTCCCAGCTGTAGTAGGTGAGATGGACGGCTGGTCTCCGTCCTATCCGTGCGTCGGTCTCGGCCGTCGTGCCCGCGCCGTAGTAATGGCCGAGAAGCGCTCCGTGGGAAGGGACGAGAGGCCCCTCGCGCAGGATCTCTTCCGGAGCGGAGGCCCGAGGGCGGGTCGTCGACTCAGCCCTCCGGTCCCGTTCTGAGCTGGAACACGCGGTGACGAGTGCAGTGAGCGTCATCAGCAGCACCATCGCTACGACGCTCGTGAGGGAGCGGCGGAATCGTGTGCTCTCCGAGGACTGCTGCGGATGGGCGGCATACCACCGCCTGAGGTGTATCTTCACGCCTTCAGGATGCCGACTGATCCATGAGGGGGCCATGATTGAGCCGGTCGGCGCCGCGCAGGCCCGCCTGGATCAATGAGCAGCCTACTTCCTCGGGGTCCAGGGGACGTAGTACAAAGGCCTGCGTCAAGTGCCCACCCCCCCCATGGGTCGGTGGGCTGACGATGAGGCCATGTCGCTCTTGCATCAGGTGACCGCAGGGGTGCGCCTCCACTGGCGGCTGGTCATTGTCCCCGTCGGATTCGTTCTCACCATCTGGCGAAAAACCCTCTTTGACACCTCGCTCGACGTCACCAACAGGGCTGTCAGCCTGCTCTCTTCACCGTCGGGCTGTTCCTCTCCCTGTACGGATGGCGGTTCTGGCAGAACAGCGCGGAAGAACGGCACACCCTTCAGCGGGTGGGTCGGCGGGACGCCATCACGCCCAGGAGGAGAAGAGCGGCGCGATCGCCGACTCCTGCCAGTACTGCTACGACCTCGCCGGGACGCGGTGGCCGGGCAGTTGCTTCTCGTACCGCTTCCATCTGCGGTCGTGCCTCTTGTAGCGCTGGGAGGCCGGCAGGCGGCCCATGTCGAGGCGGTTGAGGATGCGCCAGACGCCGGACTTGCTGATGGTGACGTCGTGGTACCGCTTGAGGTACATGGCGATCTTCTCGGGCCCGAAGTGGTAGTTCTGCCGGAGATAGATGATCTTCCCGACCACCTCGACATGGGTCGCGTTCGGGCAGGTCTTCGGCGCCTTGGACCGAGTGCGCAGGCCCTCGACGCCCTCGGCCTGGTAGCGGCGGTACCAGGTGTAGTAGGCCTGCCGCGAGATGCCGAAATAGCGGCAGGACATGGCGACGTCTCCGCTGGCCTCTTCAACATGGCGTATGACGGCCAGGCGCCGCTTGGCCTCACGGTCGAGCGGCGGGGTGGTGGGGGTGGACTTCGACATGGGGATCTCCGTACTGATCAGAGACCCAGGTGTCAACGATGATCGGCAGTTTTAGACCGACACCGACCGTCGCCCAGGACGAGGGCCTCTGCTCGCATTCGGGGCAGCCACATGCATCCATGACAAAAGCGAAGATTCGTGTGTTGTGCTGCATTTTATGGTTAGCCGGACGAGGAGGCTGATGGAAGAGAAGCGCGATGGTCAACAGAGAGCAGACGAACGGTTGTGGACTCGGAAGGTAACCGGTAATCACACAGGGAAGTGGGAGGAGAGATGATCACGCGAGAGCAGATCCCGACAGTCCTGGATCATCCGGTCTACGACGCCGAGGGCAACAAGATCGGCGACGCCAAGCACGTCTTTCTCGACGATGTCACCGGTCGTCCCGAGTGGGTGAGCGTCAAAACGGGGCTGTTCGGCGCCAGCGAATCCTTCGTACCCATCCAGGACGCCGCAGTGGTCGAGGACCACCTGGAAGTGCCCTACTCCAAGGACAAGGTCAAAGACGCGCCCAACGTCGACGTCGACGCAGGCGGCCACCTGTCCGTACAGGAGGAGCACCACCTGTACGAGTATTACGGCCTTGCCTGGGACGCCGCCTGGCAGCAGGCCAACCAGCCAGGTGAAGGCGGCTGGGCTTACGCCGGCGCCACGACTTCTGCCGACACCACTACTGCCGGCGCGCCGGAGAGCCGCTACGAGGACACCACCGCGTCGGGCATCGCCCGCAGCGGCGAAGAGCACCCCGACACCGCCACCCCGCAGAGCGGCTACGCCGACACCACCGCGTCGGGCATCGCCCGCAGCGGCAAGGAGCAGGAGGAAGACACCGTCTCCGCCGGCTCCGAACGCCCCAGAGACCGCGAGGCATCGACGAGCGTCGACGAGCCGATGCGCGACACTGAACGCGGAGAGGCCGAACGGGCCAGGTTGCGCCAGTACTACATCAACGACGGACAACAAGGCCGCTCCGATATGCCCTGAAGGATCCCCGCAGAGCGGGGGCGCGGCGCATCGGATCAGCAGCTCGCATCGGTGCGCACCGCAACGCGATGCGCAAGACGGCTGACCCGCGGACCGCCGCCGCCACACTGATCCGGCGCACGCCGCAGCTCGTGCTGCGCGGCAGGTGACCCCTCCCGTTATTTCCGGTATGCCGTAGGCGCGTTTCGGGGTACTCGTGAGCTCACCGAGGCACCAAAGTGCCTCCAGCGAGCACGGATGAAGCGAATGACAGAAGGAGAGCGGCGAGTCGGGTACGCGCCTCTCGTAGGGCGCGATCCTCGCGGGTGCGGCAGCCGGCGATCGCACAGTCGTCCGCACCATCCGCTCCGTGACCATCTGGCGCGTCAGCAGGTAAACAAGGGGCCACCGGCCCTGCCCTTCTTCCAACATCCACATGAAGGACGCCTCTATGTCCGATCAGCACGCGGCCACCACGCTGACGGCCGTAGCAGTCATTGCCACGATCCTGATGGCCCGGGTGGCCATCCTGCACGGCAACCGCTCCCGCTCGACTCACTGTTCCCGGCGCCGCACACCGAGCCGGGCCGCACAGGCTGCAGCACCTGCCGCCGATGCCGAGGACAGTCCCGCCTCCACCGTTGTGCAGGAGGCCGAACAGTACGTGTACCGCTGCTGGCAGCACCATCGAAAGCATGCAGGTCCTTCCCGGTGAGGACGGCAGCCCTACGAGGCAGACTTCAGCCCGATTCCGTCGCCCGCCACCTCCCCAGCCGCGCGACGATCTCTGCGGCTCGGCAGGGGATCGGTGGGCAGGGCGCCCCGAGCCGCCACCGGTATGAGTGCAGATCGGTCACGAGGCGGTGTCACCGCACCACCGCTGGCGCCGGCCGGCGGTGGTGCGGCGGTCTCATCGTGGGCGGGGCGTGGTGGCCGTTACAGAACCTGATGGCCGGCGACGTCGCCGCCGGGGTCGTCGGCAAGGATGACGGCTGCGGTGATCCGTTTACCGACCGGCTCGCGTTGGACGGCGAAGCGCTGGGAGACCGCCATGACGATCTCCAGGCCGTGCTGCCCGATCCGGCCCGGGTCGGGCGCGAGAACCGAGGGCAGCGCGGGGCTGCTGTCCCACACGCCGATCTCAACGGTGCCGCCGACGATTTCCAGATCCAGCAAACAGGGTCCGGGCGCGTATTTGCGGGCGTTGGTGACCAGCTCGCTGACCACCAACTGCACCATGCCCATCGCCCGCGCCGACACCGGCAGTCCGTGCACGGCCTGCACGGAGGTCAGGAAATCGCGGGCGGTGTCGCGGGCGGCGGCGATCTCTTCACTGCCCTCGAATCCAGCGCACACCATGATCGGACGCTCGACGAGGGGCTCCTGGCCCTCGTCCTGCCCAGCCAGGTTCATACATCCGCCTCGCGTCCAAAGTGCCGGGGGTACCCGATCTCGTTACCCCCAAACCAGCGAACAATTCCACCACGCCAGCCAGCCGCCCCACTGCACAGGCCAGCCCTTCGCCCGGGGGCGCCCTCCGACCGCACGCGCGTATGAACCGCACGTGCATCCCATCCGCATCCACATGATCAATCGGAGAGAAATCGGGTGGCATGGTCTGGACTTTCCCGGGCAAGCGGCACTGGTGCCAGGCGCGCGAGCTGATCTCATGTCGCGGGTGCGCTCTGCCTTGTCCCAGGCTGGTTTCCATGTGCTCAGTGATGCGGACACCGAGGCCCCCGGGCTGCGGGTGACGGAGGCAGATGCCGGGGTTGTGGTCAGTTGGACCGCTTCGGACGGGTTCACCTCTCTAGCTCGTGAACAAGCCGGCCGTGCTCCGAAGGGCGACCGCCTGCGTGTGATGGTCCAGGCGGCAGTGTCAGGCGTACTGGTCCAGCAGGGCCTGGCCGTCGAAGAAACCCCCGACGGCGAGGCCTTGATCATCCGCGGTAGGAACGTCAGGCCTTCAGTGCCTGCTCGACGCTGGGATGGCAGTCGATGAGGGCGTCGATGCCGACCATCTGCATCAGACTCCGGACCGAGTCCTGGGCGCCGGCGATGCGCAGCCACCCCTGAGCCTCGCCGACGCGGCGGTGAGCGGCGATGAAGACGTTGATCCCGCTGGAGTCCATGAACGTCACACCGCTGAGATCCACCACGATCCGAGGCAGCGTTGCGGCGTCCTGGGACAGCAGCGCCCGCTCGAAGTCGCCCATGACGTCGTGGTCGATCTCGCCGTCCACCGTCGCCACCGGGACGCCGCCGACCACCCCGGACCGGACGGAGAACCGGCCCGGCCGCTGGTGCTTGTGGATGTCGGTCACCGTCCTCTCAACTGCGCCCGGACCAGACCGCCTGGCAGAGGCCCCGAAGTACGTGTCTCACGACCACAGCGCGACGCACTCGCCGAAGCCCCCGCCCGATCACCGCTCGCAGCGGAGTTTGTTGTCATCATGCAAGAGTAGGGGGCCCGCGAACCGCCCTCGCCGGAGGATGGCGCGCTGGGCGAGGTGGCGGAGAGGGCAACGAGAGGCAGGCAGGCCACGGGGGGAGAACACCTGCCTGCCCCCGTGCGCGCGGATCAGCCAACGGGGGATTGCTGGCCTTCGAGGCCCCAGGACACGGCCATTCCCATTATGAGCGTACGGACACCGCGCGGGAGCCCTGCCGACGAAGTGCTCACAGCGATCTCCGCGCCACCCTCTCGAGCGACCGTGACCTACTCAACTTCGCCGCCTCATCAAACGCCCCTGGCCCAACAACACGCTCTTTGACTCTCGCTACCGTCGACACCAAACCGAGAGATCGCACCTTGATTTCTCACGCCTCGTCAAAGGCCTCGAGCAAGCGCTCGTACGCCAGCTTCGGCCGCAGGGCCGCGTCCCACGGCAGGGAATCGGCCGTGCGTGGAGGATAGATCTTGGTGTCGGCGGTGGAACCGTACCGGTCGGTGAATCCCCATGTGGAGAACGATGTGCAGTTCGGCTCCTCCAGGCAGACCCGCAGCTTGCCCGCCATCTCATCAGCCTGGGTGTGCTGCCCGTCCTCCTCGTCCTCACCTATGGGGACGTCCATCTCCGACACCCGCGCCTGAACCCCGAGCTCCGCCAGATCCCGCACATGGCTGCGGAAGGTCTCCGGGTCGATGCGGTCGCCGGGTGCGTACTCATGGTTCTGGAAACCCACGCCGTCGATCGGTACGCCGCGTTCCTTGAGCCGCTTGGCCAGATCGTAAAGGGCGTCCCACCGCTCGCCTTCCTCCTCGACCCCGTACTCGTTGAGGAACAGTTGTGCCTTCGGATCGGCCCGGTGGGCAGCCCTGAACGCCTCGTCGATGTACTCCTCGCCCATGGCCTCGAACCACGGGCTTTGCTCGGAGCGCAGACCATGATCCCCGTTGGTGTAGCTCTTCTCGTCGTCGGACATGGGCTCGTTGACCACATCCCATTCCGCGACCTTTCCCTTGAAGTGCCCGGCGACCATGGCGATGTGCCGGAGCATGGTCCGGCGCACCTCCTCGGGGTCGTCGTTCTCCCGCATCCAGTTGGGCAGAGCCTCGTGCCAGACGAGGGTGTGCGCGTGCACCTTCATGTCGTTTGCGCGGGCGAAGCGTACGAGTAGGTCCGCGTCGCGGAAGTCGTAGACGCCCCGGCGTGGGTGGAGGAACTGTGGCTTGAACGCGTTCTCCGGAGTGAGCATGGAGAACTGGCTTCCCGCGAGCGCCCGGTAGCGTGAGTCGGTGAGCAGCGGGTTCTCGGCCAGGGCGGCGCCGACGTCGAACGGCCGCCCCACGTCTGCGGCCCGCGCACGCAGAGAGTCGTCGGACTGCTCCTGGCGTAGCTGCGGCGCCTTGATCACGAGGAGCGAGTCACCGCTCTCTGCCCGCGCGATCAGCTGCGTCAGACGCCATCCCTCGCGGCGCTCGTCTTCGCCCGCGTCCGCCTCCAGACCGAACCAGACAGTGCCCTCGGCGAACACCCCCGGGTCCTGCACGGTTCCCAACCGCCGCCCGTCGGCTTTCACGCGGAAGGTGTCACCGATGCTCGACACGGCGAGCGTCACCGTCCCGGAGCAGCCGCAGTCGAAATCCTTGGAGGTGGCTGGCTCATCGCCCTCGCCGTCCCATATCTGTACCTTCACTTGTCCGTCAGCGGTCACGCCGACGCGGAGTGAGGGCCGCTCCTGCCGCCACTCGTCGTAGATGATCGGTACACGTCCGTACAGCCGCAGCCATGAGTTGCCGTCATCGTCACCCACACCGGACATGCGCGCGGTGACGGTGAAGTCGCCATCAGACCTAAGATGCGGGCCGGCCAGGTTCAGCGGGGGGTTGGGCTGGCCGCCGGAGGAGTCCTGCTCCACGATGTGCCGATCCAATGCGCTGACCCGCAGGATGTCGTTCCGCGCGGTGGTGCCCGGCATCTGCGTCCAGTCGTGGTTCCGCAGCAGGTCTTCGTCATTTCCGCCGCCCGCGCCTTCGCCCTGCCCCGTACACCCGGCCGCCACCGCCATGACGAGCACCACGGCGGTCAGTCGCTGCCACGTCCCCCCACCGAGGTCCACGGTCCCTCCCACTCTCTTGTTCGAGACGAGATCAACGTCTCGAAACCGGGCCACAGTTCATCACACGTGAGGTACGGCGGCCTTGTGTGGCACGTCCCAGCTCGTGTGGCGGAGCGGGCCCGGACCGTTGCGGCCTGCGCGCCACCTTTCTGCGCTTTCTCACGCGTGGCGGCGCGGCCGCCGGGTCTTCGATGTCATCTCGCCGCAGCTTTTGGAGCGATCACATGCCCATCTCTACCGAGACGGACTTCACCGCCCGCGCCGTCACCTACCGGCTCACAGCCGACATGATCCGCGCTGCAGCTGCCCGCCTGACGCCCGCCGATTCCGCTGACCCACACCCCAACCGGAGCTGGTACGCCCTCGTCGGCGCCCATCTCTTCTACGTGGTCGACCTGGTGGAAGAGGCCACCGGCGCCGGGGACGTGGCCGTCAAGACGGCTCGTCTCCGCCTCGCCGAACTCGGCTTCCCCGTCTTTGCCCTGGCCTGGAACTCGCTGCTGACCCAGGGCCA
>NZ_JBEXCW010000102.1:0-25661 GCF_040605435.1 Streptomyces sp. NPDC005574 | reverse complement strand
GACCGCCGACCGCCGACCGCCGACCGCCGAACGCCGAACGCCGACCGCCGACCGCCGACCGCCGACCGCCGACCGCCGACCGCCGACCGCCGACCGCCGACCGCCGACCGCCGACCGCCAACCGCCAACCGCCAACCGCCAACCGCCAACCGCCAACCGCCGACCGCCGACCGCATACGGCCGGCGGGCGACCGTGGCGTTGATCCGGCGTTGATCGAACGTTTTTCGCCGCCCGGCAGGCTCTCGGTCATGCACACCGACACCATCACCCCGGCCGGCAGCGCCTGGCAGGGACAGGCCCTGTGCGCGCAGACCGGGGCGGAATTCTTCTTTCCCGAACCGGGCAGTTCCGTGCGTGAGGCGAAGCGCATCTGCGGCATGTGCGAGATGCGCCCCGCCTGTCTGGAGTACGCGCTGCGCAACGACGAGCGCTTCGGCGTCTGGGGCGGCCTGTCCGAGAAGGAGCGGCTGCACCTCAGGCGTACGACGCGCTGACGCCCGCCGCCGGCCCCGGAGCCCGGGGCCGGCCGGTCGCGTCAGCCGGCCGCCCGCGCGGCCATCCGTGCCTTGCGCGCCGCCAGCTTCTCGTCGAACTTCGCGGCCTCGGAGTCCAGACCGCCCATGTACAGGCCGAGCTCCTCCTGCGCCTTGAGCCCCTCCGGGCCGAGGCCGCCGATCTCCATGACCTTCAGGAAGCGCAGCACGGGCTGGAGCACGTCGTCGTGGTGGATGCGCATGTTGTAGACCTCGCCGATGGCCATCTGCGCGGCGGCCCGCTCGAAGCCGGGCATGCCGTGGCCGGGCATGCGGAACTGCACGATGACGTCGCGCACGGCCTGCATGGTCAGGTCGGGGGCGAGGTCGAAGGCCGCCTTGAGCAGGTTGCGGTAGAACACCATGTGCAGGTTCTCGTCCGTCGCGATGCGCGCCAGCATGCGGTCGCAGACCGGGTCGCCCGACTGGTGTCCGGTGTTGCGGTGCGAGACGCGGGTCGCCAGCTCCTGGAAGGCGACGTAGGCCACCGAGTGCAGCATCGAGTGGCGGTTGTCCGACTCGAAGCCCTCGCTCATGTGGGCCATGCGGAACTGCTCCAGCTGGTCCGGGTCGACCGCGCGCGAGGCGAGCAGGTAGTCGCGCATGACGATGCCGTGCCGGCCCTCCTCCGCCGTCCAGCGGTGCACCCAGGTGCCCCAGGCGCCGTCGCGGCCGAACAGCGAGGCGATCTCGTGGTGGTAGCTGGGGAGGTTGTCCTCGGTGAGCAGGTTCACCACGAGGGCGATCCGGCCGAGCTCGGTGACCTTGGACTGCTCCTTGTCCCAGGCCTCGCCGTCCTCGAAGATGCCGGGGAAGTTGCGGCCGTCGCTCCAGGGCACGTACTCGTGCGGCATCCAGTCCTTGGCCACACCGAGGTGCCGGTTGAGTTCCTTCTCGACCACTTCCTCCAGGGCGTACAGCAGTCTGGCGTCTGTCCAGACGGAAGAATTGCCGAGGTGAGGGGAAGTGATCGTCACGGAAGCTCCAGGGGGACGCGTACTCAATCAGGGCAAACCGGCCGCGAGGCCGGAACCTACGGCATCGTAGGCTACGAACCCGTAGGTTACGAGACCGTAGGTTAAGCCCGCTGTAAAGATCGCTGATCAGGCAGGGTGCCGGGGCGGGCGCCCCTCCTACCAGGTTCGCAGGTCTCCGGGCCGGAGAGGGCGAGTGCCCTGCTCCTTCAAACGTACAGCTCCCGCAGCCGAACCGAGAGGCATGTCACACAGCCTTCGAGTTTCTCGAACTCGCTGATGTCCACCGGCACCGGTTCGTGGCCGAGGTCCGCCAGCAGCTCGGCGGTCTTCGGGGCGCTCGCGGCCATCAGGAGTTTGTCGCCGCCCAGCAGCACCACGTGCGCGCCGGACTCCTCCGGCACCGGCAGGAAGCGCGGGAACAGCGAGGGGGCGTCCAGCTGGGGGATACGGCCCAGGACCGTCCCGTCGGGCAGGGCCGTGACCGCCGACTTCAGGTGCAGCACCTTGCCGACCGGAACCGCGACGACCCGTGCCCCCAGCGGCTCGAAGACGGCCCGCAGCTGCTGCACGCCGGCCGCGTTGGTGCGCCCGCCGCGGCCGACGTAGATCGTGTCGCCGATCTTCAGCACGTCACCGCCGTCGAGCGTGCCCGGCTCCCAGACCCAGTTCACCGAGCAGCCCAGCCGGGCTACGGCCTCCTCGACCCCGGCCGTCTCCCCGCGCCGGGACTCGGCGCCGGGCCGGGTGATCAGGGCGACGTTGCGGTACATGACCACGGTGTCCTCGACGAAGACCGCGTCGGGGCAGTCGTCGGCCGGATCCACCTCGACCGTCTCCCAGCCGTGCGTGCGCAGCGCCTCCGCGTACGCCTCCCACTGCTCGGCCGCGAGCCCGGTGTCGACCGTCTCGCGCTCCAGGTGGGTGAGCAGACCCTCGGCGAGACGGGGACCGGGGCGGCGGATGAGGGCCTTCTTGCTGGGCACGAGGCGGACTCCGTATCGGCGGGACGGTGGCGGCGCCCGGTGAAAGGGCGCCGGTCCGCCATCATGCAGGGCCGGTGGGCGGGGGCAAAACCCCGGCGGCCCGGCTGTGGCCCGGTCGACACGCTCCCGGCGCTCCCGGCGGGCTCATCCGATGTCCTCCGGCGCGATGTCCCGCAGCGTCCCGTCGAGCAGCAGCCAGCGGGTGATGCCGAGCGACTCCAGGAACGGCAGGTCGTGGCTCGCCACGATCAGTGCCCCCTCGTACGACTCCAGGGCCCCGGTCAGCTGGCGCACGCTTCCCATGTCGAGGTTGTTGGTCGGCTCGTCCAGCATCAGCAGCTGCGGCGCGGGCTCGGCCAGCATCAGCGCGGCGAGGGCGGCCCGGAAGCGTTCGCCGCCGGACAGGGTCGCCGCCCGCCGGTCGGCGCGGGCGCCCCGGAACAGGAAGCGGGCCAGCCGGGCCCGGATCCGGTTGTCGGTGGCGCCCGGCGCGAACCGGGCCACGTTCTCGGCGACGGTGAGTTCGCCGTCGAGGACGTCCAGCCGCTGGGGCAGGAAACGCAGCGGGACATGCGCCCGCGCCTCGCCGGCCACCGGTTCCAGTTCCCCGGCGATCGTGCGCAGCAGCGTCGTCTTGCCCGCTCCGTTGCGTCCGATCAGGGCGACGCGCTGCGGACCGCGCAGGTCGAGGCCGCCGTCGACGCGGGCGCCGTACGCGAGCCGGAGATCCTGGAGGGTGAGGACGGTCCGGCCCGGCGGTACGGCCGTGCTGGGCAGGTCGACGCGGATCTCGTCGTCGTCCCGGACGGCCTCCACCGCCTCGTCGAGCCGCTCCCTGGCCCCGCTGAGCCGTTCCTCGTGCAGCAGGCGGTGCTTGCCGGCGGACTCCTGCGCGGCGCGTCTGCGGGCGCCCATGACGATCTTCGGTTCGCGCTTCTGCTCGAACATCTTCTGGCCGTAGCGCTTGCGGCGGGCCAACTTGACCTGTGCGTCGGCCAGTTCGCGTTTCTGCCGGCGGACGTCGGCCTCGGCGGAGCGGACCGTGCGTTCGGCGGCCTCCTGTTCGGTGGCGAGTGCCTCCTCGTACGCCGAGAAGTTGCCGCCGTACCAGGTGATCCGGCCGGAGCGCAGGTCGGCGATCTGGTCGACCAGGTCGAGGAGTTCGCGGTCGTGACTGACCACGACCAGCACGCCCGGCCAGGACGCGACGGCCGCGTACAGCCGCCGGCGCGCGTACAGGTCGAGGTTGTTGGTGGGCTCGTCGAGCAGCAGCACGTCCGGCCGGCGCAGCAGCAGCGCGGCCAGCCGCAGCAGCACCGACTCACCGCCCGACAACTCGCCGACGGTGCGGTCCAGTTCGATGTGCCCGAGGCCGAGTTCGCCGAGGGTGGCGAGCGCCCGCTCCTCCACGTCCCAGTCGTCGCCGACGGTCTCGAAGTGCTCCTCGGCCACGTCGCCCGTCTCGATGGCGTGCAGCGCGGTCCGCCGGGCGGCGATGCCGAGTGCCTCGTCGACCCGCAGCGCGGTGTCGAGTGTGACGTTCTGCGGGAGGTGGCCCACCTCGCCGGCGACGCGCACGGTGCCGTCGGCCGGGGCGAGTTCCCCGGCGACCAGCCTCAACAGGGTGGACTTGCCCGAGCCGTTGACGCCGACGAGGCCGGTCCTGCCGGGGCCGAAGGCGACGTCGAGGCCGTCGAGGACGCCGGTGCCGTCCGGCCAGGCGAAGGAGAGGGAGGTACAGGTGATGGAGGCGGACATACGGGTCTCCGTGGGTTGCTCGGTGCGGTCAGGGGCAGACGCGTATCGAGACACCGGAAGGCGACGGCGGGGCACCGGGCGGAGGGAGAGCCGGAAAACAGAGAAAGGCCCTGCTCGCGGGGGACGGCTCGAACGCCGAGGTCGCACGCTGCGCACACACCTCACGTGTGTGACACGGTGTCTCACAACCTCAGACGAGCAACGTCCTTCTCCGATCGACGGCAACAGAACCGTCATCCACGGTATGAACGGCCCCGGCGGCTGTCAACGCATTAACTTCGTCCCCCGACCGCACCTCGCGAAGGAGAACCCGTGTCCGACGGCTCGCTCTCGCTACCGGCCCGGCTGTGCCTGCTGGCCTGGGACACCATGGGGAGGGAGGTCTCCGGCGCCACCCGGATGCCCCAACTGGTCCGGGCCGGCGCCCTCACCGAACTCGCCCAGCGCGGTCTGCTCACCGACGACGAGGGCATCGCCACGCCCGCCGACCTCGACTCCGAGACCGGGGACCCGGTCCTCGACGGACTGCTGGAACTGGTCCGGGAGTCCCGGCCGCACCGCTGGCGGACCTGGGTGACCCTGCGGGCGCGGATCACCGTGGAGGCCGTACGGGAGCAGCTGACCGCCGACGGGTACCTGCGCGCGGAGAAGCGGCGGGTGCTCGGGGTCTTCCCGACGGTGGAGTACGTCCTGGAGCGCGAGGCGGCCGTGGAGGCGCTGCGGACCGCGGCGCGGGAGGTCCTGCTCGGGCCGGTGCCGGTCGTGGAGGTCTCCGAGCGGGACGCGGCCGTGGTGGCGCTGGCGGCCGCGGCGGAGCCGCGCATCCTGCTGCCGGGCAGGGACCGTGTCGTGCCCGAGGAGCGCGTGGAGGCGCTGGCCGGTCGCTGCGGGGCGGCGGTTCCGGTGCTGCGGACGGTCGTCAGGGAAGCGCGTACGGCGATGGCGGCGGCGTCCGTGGCCGAATGAGGCCGTCGGCCGTCGGCGTCCCCGGTGCGCGGGGGCGGTGGGCCCGGGTGGGTCCGGTCAGCAGGCGTCCCGCATGAGTTGGGCCAGGTCGTGGTCCAGGTCGAGCTGCAGGTACTCCAGGCCGACGGGCACGAGTTCGCCGGTGGCCCGCAGGAAGCGGCGCAGCTCGCCCGTCATGACGTGCACGACGGCGGTGCCCTCGGGGGCGTGGAACTCCATGACGGTGCGGTCGTAGCCGTAGGGCCGCACCCGGACGTCGCCGTGGCCCTGGGGCGCGTGGAGCCCGGCCGCCAGCAGTTCGCGGCTGAAGGTCCAGCACACCTCCACGCCCTCCAGTGTGGCTGGGGCGGGGAAGGTCATGCGGACCGCGTAGGGATCGCGCCGGTCGTAGTGCAGCATGGCGGGAATGGTCGACATCCGCGGCGCGGCGGCGACGAGACGGGCCTCTACGGGCTGCTCGATGACGATGGACAACGCCTTGCTCCCTTGCGACGGACGGACGGACTGCCGGTGGACGAGGCCGGACACTGGATGAGACGTCGGATTCGGCCAATCCGTGCACACGAGTGCCGAGTGACCTCGGTCACCACTTCCGCACGGCGGTGACGCGGCGAGGGCGTCTGGACGGCGCCGGGGCGGTGGGCTAGCTTCGCCCGCCATGAGGCGCTTGGGGAACACGCGACGAACGGCACCGGCGATACAGGCCGTGCAGCCGGCAAAGCCGGTACAGGCGATAAAGCCGGTACAGGTGGTACAGCCGGTACAGGCGATGCGGGAGGCACCGGCGGGGCGGAGGGTGCCGGCGCGACGCGCGGCGGCCCTTGTGCGGCGTACGGCGGTCGGGGCCCTGTGCGCGGTGGCGCTGGCCGCCGTGACGGCCGTACCCGCGCAGGCGCACCCGCCCCGGCACCCGGCGCCGCACTGGGAACTCAAGGACAGCGGCACCCCGGACGTGCGGTTCAGGGGCCTGTCGGCCGTCAGCCGCGACACCGCCTGGGTGGCCGGCACGCAGGGCACCGTCCTGCGCACCACCGACGGCGGGGCGCACTGGCGAAAAGTCTCCCCGCCGGGCGCCGCCGACCTCCAGTTCCGGGACATCGAGGCGTTCGACGCGCGCCGGGCCGTCATCCTGGCCATCGGGGAGGGGGAGGCGTCCCGCGTGTACCGCACCGACGACGGCGGGACGACCTGGACCGAGTCCTTCCGCAACACCGACGACCGCGCCTTCTACGACTGCCTCACCTTCTTCGACCACCGCCACGGGCTCGCGATGAGCGACCCGGTGGACGGTGCCTTCCGCATCCTGTCCACCAGCGACGGCGGCCGGTCGTGGAAGGTCCTGCCGAACACGGGCATGCCGGCCGCGCAGGACGGCGAGGCCGGGTTCGCGGCCAGCGGCCAGTGCCTCGTCACCGCCGGGCCCAGGGACGTGTGGCTGGCCACCGGCGGGGCCGCCCGCGCGCGCGTGCTGCACTCCGCCGACCGCGGACTGACCTGGACGGCCGCCGACGCGCCGATCCCGGCCGGCGACCCGGCGCGCGGTGTCTTCGCCCTCGCCTTCCGCGACCGTGCGCACGGGCTCGCGGTCGGCGGCGACTACCGCGCCGACCAGCCGTCACCGCGGGCGGCGGCGGTGACCGGCGACGGCGGCCGCACCTGGCGCGTCTCCGCCACGCCCCCGCCCGCCTACCGCTCCGGCGTCGCCTGGCTCCCGCGCTCCCGCACGGCCGCGCTCGCGGTCGGCCCCACCGGCACCGACCTGACGACCGACGGCGGCCGGACCTGGCGCACGGTCGACACGGGCTCCTACGACACCGTGGACTGCGCGCCCGGCAAGGGGTGCTGGGCGGCGGGTGAGAAGGGCCGGGTGGCCCGGCTGGAGAACTGATCGCACGACGGCGTGGGGGATCGGCGCGAGGGGGTACCCGGGCGGCGGACCGGAAGGAGTGAACGGACATGCCGCGTGGTTCGAGCCCCAAGCGGGAACGCCAGTACGAGCACATCAAGGACAGCGCCGAGGACCGGGGCGAGAGCACCGAGCGCGCCAGGGAGATCGCGGCCCGCACGGTGAACAAGGAACGCGCCCGGTCCGGTGAGTCGAAAACCGCGAGCCGTACCTCGACCCAGGACCCGAAGTCGTCCGGTCAGCGGGGCGGCGAGCGGTCCGGCAAGGGCTCCCAGGGCCCCACCCGCGACCAGCTCTACGAAGAGGCCAAGCGCCGCAACATCCAGGGGCGTTCGGACATGAACAAGAGCGAGCTGCAGCGCGCGCTGGACAAGGGCTGACCCGTCCTCGCGCGCCGGGCCGTGACCTCGGGCCCGTCCCCGGACGCCGCCGCGCGTCCGGGGACCCGTACGCTCAGGTCCACCATGACGACGACCGTACGCACCCCGGCGGGCTGGCCCACGACCATCGAAGAGGCTCGGGCCGTCCAGGACGAGTTGCGGCGGCGGGTGGTGCTCGACGAGCCGGGCCCGCCGCCCGGCACGGGACACGTGACGGGTGTCGACGTCGCCTACGACGACGAACTCGACATGGTCGCCGCCGCGGCCGTCGTGCTGGACGCGGCCACCCTCGACGTCGTCGCCGAGGCCACCGCCGTCGGCCCGGTCTTCTTCCCCTACGTCCCCGGCCTGCTCGCCTTCCGCGAGATCCCCGCGGTCCTCGCCGCCCTCCAGGCCCTGCCCTGTCCGCCCGGCCTGGTCGTCTGCGACGGCTACGGCCTGGCCCACCCGCGCCGCTTCGGCCTGGCGAGCCACCTCGGCGTCCTCACCGGGCTGCCCACGATCGGCGTCGCCAAGAACCCCTTCACCTTCACCTACGACGATCCCGCCCCCGAACGCGGCGCGTCCTCGCCGTTGCTGGCGGGCGACGAGGAGGTCGGCCGCGCGCTGCGCACCCGCGCGTCCGTGAAACCGGTCTTCGTGTCCGTGGGCCACCGGGTCGGCCTGTCCACCGCCTGCGCCCACACCCTCGCCCTCTCCCCCCACTTCCGCCTCCCGGAAACGACCCGCAGGGCGGACTCCCTGTGCCGGCGGGCGCTGCGGGAGTCGACCCGATGGCCGGAGGAACTGCTCCGGCGGGCCGCCGCGGACCGTGACCAGAGCTGGGGGCGCACCCTGTGCGAGGCGCGGCGCGACCCCGTGACCTGGGCCGGCCGGGTGCTGGAGGCGGCGGCGGGGGAGCCGGGGAGCCGGCCGGCGGAGATCGCGGCCGCGCTGGATCTGGCGCGCGACCGCGACCGGTGGAGCGGGGGCCGTGAGGTGTTCGACCTGGTGCGCGCGGCCGGAGCCGCGGACGGCGAGCAGGCGCCGGAGGAGCGGCGACTGCTGCTGCGCCTGGCGGAACTGGTCGGCGAACTCGCACACAACTGGTCGGGACCGCCCCCGTACTTCGACCATCACGCGGGATGGGCCGTCGGCCCGCTCGCCGTGCGCCTGGCCGCGGTCACGGGCGATCCGGCCGTCCGGGACCGGATCGCCGGCGCGCTGGGGGACCTGCCGCCGGACGGACCGGCCGACCTGCTCCGACCGGGGACCGGGAGCGGCGACGGGCGCCCTGAGTACGGGAACTGAGTACCTGTACGGAGGCGGGTGCGCCGCCGCCCCCGGCAGGCTGTGCCGTATGACGACGCACCGATCGCCCAAGCCGCTCGCCGACCCAGAGCGCCCCGTCGAGCGTGCCGTGACGGCGGCCCTGATCCTGGCCGTGCTGGCCGGGTTCGCCTGGATCTGCGGGATGGTCTACACCGTGGCCCAGTGGCCGCTGTAGCGGGCTCTCAGCGGGTCGCGACCACCCGGAAGGTGATCCCCGCCCGGCGCAGCCGGTCGATCAGCGCGTCGCCCATCGCCTGGGCCGTGGTGACCTGACCCGCCGTCGGCGGCAGTTCGTCCAGGGCCAGGGACAGCGCGGACTCGGCGAACATCTTCGCCGTCTCGTCATAGCCGGGGTCGCCGCCCGAGACCTCCGTGAACACCCGCCGGCCGCCGCCCTGACCCACGAAACGCACCCGGAACCAGCTCTTCGCGCGCTTCTCGGCGCTGGGTCCGTCCCCGGGCCTGAGCCGGTCGGACAGCAGGCGCCGCACCAGCGGAAGCTGCGCGGCCGCCACGAGGGTGCCGACGCCCGCCGCGCCGCCCACCGCCACCGGCAGCCGCCTGACGGCCGCGTAGTGCCGGTAGCGGAAGTCGGGGCCGTAGCGCTCCAGGGCCTTCGCGGAGCGCCGCACGATCTGCGGGTCGATGGTCGGCAGGGGCAGGGCCCAGGCGCCGACCTCCGGGGCGAAGCGCGGCGCGCCCGTCGGAGCGGAGGCCCGCCGGCCCATCAGCCGCGGCTCGTGCCGGCGCCGCTCCCGCGCGGCGGCCAGCAGCTGCCGCCCGCGGGCGAACTGGCCGAGTGCCGAGGCGAAGGTGCCGCCGGAGAAGGCGGCGTCCACCGTCACGAAGGCGTCGACCGTCAGGGGCACCCCCTCCGGCAGCTGTCGGACGGTGAAGTAGGCGCCCAGGTCGTGCGGCACCGAGTCGAACCCGCAGGCGTGCACGAGCCGGGCGCCGGTCTCTCGCGCGCGGGCGTCGTGCCGGACGTACGTCAGGTCCACGAACTCCGGCTCACCGGTGAGGTCGAGATAGTCCGCGCCGGTGTCCGCGCAGGCGGCGACGAGCTCCTCCCCGTGGACCACGTACGGGCCCACCGTCGTGGCCACCACGCGCGCCTGCTCGGCGAGGGCCCGCAGCGAGGCCGGATCGGACACGTCCGCGCGCAGTACGCCGGGCCGCGCGCCGCCGGTCAGCCGGTCGCGCAGCCGCTCCAGCTTCTCCTCGCTGCGCCCCGCGATCGCCCAGCGCAGTCCGTCCGGCGCGTGGGCGGCGAGGTACTCCGCGGTGAGCGTCCCGACGAAGCCGGTGGCTCCGAAGAGCACGATGTCGTAAGGACGGTCGGTCCTGTTCAGCCTGCTCATGACACCCCTCGGTCCAGCAGCACGCGCCGTTGTCGGTGGCCGAGGCTAGCGTGAGGGGTGCGTGGTCCGTCGACGAGGTGGGAGGTGTGCGGTGAGCGTGTCCGGAAACATCCCGACGAAACGCGAGAAGACGCGCGCCGTGGCCGCCGTTCGGCAGGGCGCCCCCGAGCCGTACCCCTGGGGGAGGACCGTCGAGGCCGCCGGCCGTGAGCCCGCCGGGCCCGGACCCGACGGAGCCGGCCGCGTGCGCGTCCCCCTGTCCGGAAAGAGCCGCCCGGTCGCCGCGCCGCCGTGCGCCCCGGTGGCGCGGAGCCACCGGGTGATCGCCCCCACCCGCCTGATAGCGGGGTTCGGCGCCCGCTGAGCCGGGTTCCCGGCCCGGCGCCGCCACGGGTTGGCCAAGCGCTTGCTCGCCCAGCCCTTGTGTCCGGTGGAACACGTTCCTAGCATCATCGGTGTTACAGCAGTTGTGTCACGACTCATGGGGGCTGCATGGCAGCGGCAAGGACGCCGGCACACGGTCCGCTCACCGGCGTACGCGTGGTGGAGCTGGCCGGCATCGGGCCCGGCCCGTTCGCCGCCATGCTCCTGGCCGACCTGGGCGCCGACGTCGTCCGCGTCGACCGGCCCGGCGGCCCGGGGCTGGCCATCACCCCCGAGCACGACATCACCAACCGCAACAAGCGCTCCGTGATCGTCGACCTGAAGTCGCCGGACGGTGCCGCCCGCGTCCTCGACCTCGCCGAACGCGCCGACATCCTCATCGAGGGCAACCGCCCCGGCGTCGCCGAGCGGCTCGGCGTCGGCCCCGCGGCCTGCCACGCCCGCAACCCGCGGCTGGTCTACGGCCGGATGACCGGCTGGGGCCAGGACGGCCCCCTCGCCGCGCGCGCCGGACACGACGTCACCTACATCGCGCTGACCGGTGCCCTCGGCATGATCGGCCCGCCCGACCGGCCGCCGGCCGTGCCCGCCAACCTGCTCGGCGACTTCGCGGGCGGCTCGCTCTACCTCGTCGTCGGCGTGCTCGCCGCGCTCCACCACGCGCGCGCCACCGGCACCGGCCAGGTCGTCGACGCGGCCATCGTCGACGGCACCGCGCACCTGTCCGCCATGATCCACGGCATGCTCGCCGCGGGCGGCTGGCAGGACCGGCGCTCGGCCAACCTGCTCGACGGCGGCTGCCCCTACTACGGCACCTACGAGACGTCCGACGGCCGGTACATGGCGGTGGGCGCCCTGGAGCCGATGTTCTACGCGGAGTTCCTGCGCCTGCTCGGCATCGAGGACCAGGCCGGCGCCCGTACCGACTGGACCCGCTGGGGAGAACTGCGCGAGGCGGTCGCGGCCCGCTTCAGAACCCGCACCAGGGACGAGTGGACGGCCGTCTTCGAGGCCTCCGACGCGTGCGTGGCACCCGTCCTGACGCTGCGCGAGGCACCGCACCACCCGCACCTCGCGGCCCGCGGCACCTTCACCGACCACGGCGGCCTCACCCAGCCCGCCCCCGCGCCCCGCTTCTCCGCGACCCCCACCGCCGTCCGTACCGGCCCCGCCCTCCCGGGCGCGGCCACGGCCGACGTGGCCCGCGACTGGGACGTACCCGACCTCACGAAGGACCTCGGATGAAGCGGCGGATCTTCGCCCCCGAGCACGACACGTTCCGTGCCACCGTGCGCAGCTTCCTGGAGCGGGAGGTGCTGCCCCACTACGAACAATGGGAGAAGGACGGCATCGTCTCCCGCGACGCCTGGCGGGCCGCCGGCAAGCAGGGCCTGCTCGGCCTCGCCGTCCCCGAGGAGTACGGGGGCGGAGGCACCCCCGACTTCCGCCACAGCGCCGTGCTCACCGAGGAGTTCACCCGGGCCGGCGCCGGCGGCCTGGCCCTCGGACTGCACAACGACATCATCGGCCCCTACCTCACCGGCCTCGGCACCGAGGAGCAGAAACGCCGCTGGCTGCCGGGATTCTGCGACGGCTCGCTGATCACGGCCATCGCCATGACCGAACCCGGCGCCGGCTCCGACCTCCAGGGCATCCGCACCCACGCCGAGGACCGCGGCGACCACTGGCTGCTCAACGGCTCGAAGACGTTCATCTCCAACGGAATCCTCGCCGACCTGGTCGTCGTCGTGGCCAGGACGACCCCGCAGGGCGGCGCGCACGGCCTCTCACTGCTCGTCGTCGAACGCGGCGCCGAGGGCTTCGAGCGGGGCCGCAACCTCGACAAGATCGGCCAGAAGGCGCAGGACACCGCCGAGTTGTTCTTCCACGACGTCCGCGTGCCCGCCCAGAACCTGCTCGGCGAACGCGACGGCGCCTTCGGCCACCTGATGACCAACCTCGCCCAGGAACGCCTCAGCATCGCCGTCTCCGCGATCGCCGCCGCGGAACACCTCGTGGAGATCACCACCCGGTACGTCAAGGAGCGCGAGGCCTTCGGCCGGCCGCTCGCCCGGCTCCAGCACATACGCTTCGAGATCGCCGACATGGCCACCGAGTGCGCCGTCACCCGCGCCTTCCTCGACCGCTGCATCGAGGACCACGCGGACGGCGGACTCGACGCGGTGCACGCCTCCATGGCCAAGTGGTGGGCGACCGAGCTGCAGAAGCGGGTCGCCGACCGGTGCCTGCAACTGCACGGCGGCTACGGCTACATGAGCGAACACCCCGTGGCCCGGGCCTACACCGACGGCCGCATCCAGACCATCTACGGCGGGACCACCGAGATCATGAAGGAGATCATCGGCCGTTCCCTGCTCGGCTGACCCCTCCCCGAAAGGCGCTCCAGTGACCACCGAGGCGTATGTGTACGACGCGATCCGCACCCCGCGCGGACGCGGCAAGGCGAACGGCTCCCTGCACGGCACCAAGCCCATCGACCTGGTCGTCGGACTCATCCACGAGATCCGCGCCCGCTTCCCCGGCCTCGACCCGGCCGCGATCGACGACATCGTGCTCGGCGTCGTGGGACCGGTCGGCGACCAGGGCTCGGACATCGCCCGGATCGCCGCGATCGCCGCCGGACTGCCCGACACGGTCGCCGGCGTCCAGGAGAACCGCTTCTGCGCCTCCGGCCTGGAAGCCGTCAACATGGCCGCCGCCAAGGTCCGTTCCGGCTGGGAGGACCTCGTCCTCGCGGGCGGTGTCGAGTCCATGTCCCGGGTGCCGATGGCCTCCGACGGCGGCGCCTGGTTCAACGACCCGATGACCAACCTCACCGTCGACTTCGTCCCGCAGGGCATCGGCGCCGACCTGATCGCCACCATCGAGGGCTTCACCCGCCGGGACGTCGACGAGTACGCCGCCCTCTCCCAGGAGCGGGCCGCCACCGCCTGGAAGGAGGGCCGCTTCGAGCGCTCCGTCGTACCGGTCCTCGACCGCGCCGGCCTCGTCGTCCTCGACCACGACGAGCACCCGCGCCCCGGCACCACCGCCGACTCCCTCGGCAGGCTCAAGCCGTCCTTCGCCGACATCGGCGAACTGGGCGGCTTCGACGCCGTCGCCCTCCAGAAGTACCACTGGGTCGAGAAGATCGACCACGTGCACCACGCCGGCAACTCCTCCGGCATCGTCGACGGCGCCTCGCTGGTCGCGATCGGCTCCAGGGAGGTCGGCGACCGCTACGGACTCACCCCGCGCGCCCGGATCGTCTCCGCGGCCGTCTCCGGTTCCGAGCCCACCATCATGCTCACCGGCCCCGCGCCCGCCTCCCGCAAGGCGCTCGCCAAGGCCGGACTCACCGTCGACGACATCGACCTGGTGGAGATCAACGAGGCGTTCGCGGCGGTCGTCCTGCGTTTCGTGCGGGACATGGGCCTGTCCCTGGACAAGGTCAACGTCAACGGCGGCGCGATCGCGCTGGGCCACCCGCTCGGCGCCACCGGCGCCATCATCCTCGGAACGCTCGTCGACGAACTGGAGCGCCAGGACAAGCGGTACGGCCTCGCCACCCTGTGCGTGGGCGGCGGCATGGGCGTGGCGACGATCGTCGAACGCATCTGACACCCGGCGGAATCCGGACCCGAGCGACTTCTACGGAGACCCTGTCATGACCGAGAGCACCACCATCCGCTGGGAACAGGACGACACCGGCGTCGTCACCCTCGTCCTCGACGACCCCGACCAGTCCGCGAACACCATGAACCAGGCGTTCCGCGGCTCCCTCACCGTGATCGCGGACCGTCTGGAGGCGGCCGTCGAGGCCGACCCCGACGCGATCCGCGGCATCATCCTCACCTCGGCCAAGAAGACCTTCTTCGCCGGCGGCGACCTGCGCGACCTGATCCGGGTCACCCCCGGCACCGCGCGGGAGCTGTTCGAGGGCGGCCTCGCCATCAAGCGTGACCTGCGCCGAATCGAGACCCTCGGCAAGCCGGTCGTCGCCGCCGTCAACGGCGCCGCCCTGGGCGGCGGTTACGAACTCGCCCTGGCCTGCCACCACCGCGTCGCACTCGACGCGCCCGGCTCCAGGATCGGCTGCCCCGAGGTCACCCTCGGCCTGCTCCCCGGAGGCGGCGGCGTCGTCCGCACCGTCCGCCTGCTGGGCATCGCCGACGCGCTGCTGAAGGTGCTTCTCCAGGGCACCCAGTACACCCCGCGGCGCGCCCAGGAGAACGGCCTCGTCCACGAAGTGGCCGCCACCCCGGAGGAGTTGATCGCCAAGGCGCGCGCCTACATCGACGCCAACCCGGTCTCCCAGCAGCCCTGGGACAAGCCCGGCTACCGGATCCCGGGCGGCACGCCGGCCCACCCCAAGTTCGCGGCGAACCTGCCCGCCTTCCCCGCCAACCTGCGCAAGCAGACCAACGGCGCGCCCTACCCCGCCCCCCGCAACATCCTCGCGGCCGCGGTCGAGGGCTCCCAGGTCGACTTCGAGACCGCGCAGGTCATCGAGGCCCGGTACTTCGTGGAACTGGCGGCCGGCCAGACCTCGAAGAACATGATCCAGGCGTTCTTCTTCGACCTCCAGGCCGTCAACTCCGGCGCCAACCGGCCGGCGGGCGTCGAGCCGCGCACCGTCCGCAGGGCCGCCGTCCTCGGCGCCGGGATGATGGGCGCGGGCATCGCCTACTCCTGTGCCCGCGCCGGCATCGACGTCGTACTGAAGGACGTGTCGCTGGAAGCCGCCGTCAAGGGCAAGGGCTACTCCGAGAAGCTCTGCGCCAAGGCCGTCTCCCGGGGCCGCAGCACCCGGGAGCAGGCGGACGCCCTGCTCGCCCGCATCACCCCCACCGCCGACCCGCAGGACCTGGCCGGCTGCGACGCGGTCATCGAGGCCGTCTTCGAGGACGTCGCCCTCAAGCACAAGGTGTTCCAGGAGATCCAGGAGGTCGTCGGCCCCGACGCCCTGCTCTGCTCCAACACCTCGACCCTGCCCATCACCGTGCTCGCCGAGGGCGTTCAGCGGCAGGCCGACTTCATCGGGCTGCACTTCTTCTCGCCCGTCGACAAGATGCCCCTCGTCGAGATCATCAAGGGCGAGCGGACCGGCGAGGAGGCGCTGGCCCGCGCCTTCGACCTGGTCCGGCAGATCAACAAGACGCCGATCGTCGTCAACGACTCGCGCGGCTTCTTCACCTCCCGGGTCATCGGGCAGTTCATCAACGAGGGCGTCGCCATGGTCGGCGAGGGCATCGAGCCCGCGTCGGTCGAGCAGGCGGCCGCGCAGGCGGGCTACCCGGCCAAGGTCCTCTCCCTCATGGACGAGCTGACCCTCACCCTGCCGCGCAGGATCCGGGCCGAGTCCAGGCGGGCCGTCGAGGAAGCCGGCGGCACCTGGACCGCGCACCCCGCGGACGCCGTCATCGACCGCATGGTCGACGAGTTCGGCCGCACCGGCCGCAGCGGCGGGGCCGGCTTCTACGACTACGCCGAGGGGAAGCGCACCTCCCTGTGGCCGGGCCTGCGGGAGCACTTCACAAGGGCGGACGCCGGGATCCCGTTCGTGGACATGCAGGAGCGCATGCTCTTCTCGGAGGCGCTCGACACGGTCCGGCTGCTGGAGGAGGGCGTCCTGACGTCCGTCGCCGACGCCAACATCGGCTCGATCCTCGGCATCGGCTTCCCGGGCTGGACCGGGGGAGTCCTGCAGTACGTCAACGGCTACGAGGGCGGCCTGCCCGGGTTCGTGGCACGCGCGCGGGAACTCGCCGAGCGCTACGGCGAACGGTTCACGCCGCCGGCGCTGCTGGTCGAGAAGGCGCAGAAGGGCGAAACCTTCACCGACGCGCGCTGAGCGACCCGCTCCGGGGGAGGGGATCGGGCGCCCGCCCGGACCGTCCCCCGGAGCGGCCTCCGGTCCCGCACCCGCCCCGCGGGGTCACCCCACGGAAGACGCCCCCCGCGCGGGCTCCACGGACGACGCCGCCTCGGCGGGCGTCCCGTCGAGCCACTCGCGCAGCTCTTCCTTCAGGGACCGCTGGAAGGTCGTCAGCAGAGCCTGTACCACCAGCGGGTGCATGTGGGCCGACAGGGACTTCACGTCCTGGGCGTCCCGCTGCCCGACCTCGCCGCGGAACAGCAGCGACAGTTCGTGGGCCGCCGCCCGTGAGTGCTCGATGAGCACCGCGCGCGACGCGCGGATCGCCTCCGGCGACAGCGGTACGTCCAGGAGCCGCACCCCCAGCCGCAGCAGGCCGAGGTCGACGCGGTAGGAGTCGTCCTCGGACCGCACCACGCCCATCGCGCCCAGCCGCTCCAGGTCCTCCTCGCCCAGCGGCCGGCCCGCCCTCCGCTCCAGCTCGGCCCGCCCCAGCGTCTCCACCGCCTCCGGCGCCCAGGACGCCACCACGGCGCGCTGGACGGCGAGGTCGCGGGCGCTCAGACCGGCCGGCAGCTGCTGCAGATAGCGCTCGATGGCCGCCAGCGTCATGCCCTGGTGCTGGAGCTCCTCGATCAGTTCCAGCCGCGCCAGATGCCCGCGGCCGTAGTGCCCCACCCGGCGCGGACCGATCACCGGCGGCGGCAGCAGGCCCCGGGTGGCGTAGAAGCGGACCGTGCGGACCGTGACGCCCGCGCGCGCGGCCAGCTCGTCGATCGTGAGGGTCGGCTCCCCGGTGTCGGTCGTCATGTGCAGCAGTATCGCTGTCCCACCAGTGGTGTGAAACCTCAGCCGCACCTTCCGCGAGGCCCCGCCGGGCGCGGCGCCGCCGTCGCCGTACGGTGTGCGGACCGCACGGCGACGGCTCCGGGACACGGGCGTACGGCCCGGAACGCGCCCCGCGCGTCAGGGTCCGGCGCGCCCCGGGTCAGCCGGTGTGGACGTCGTTCGTCGCCTCGATCCTCTGCCAGGACCTCGGCCGCGCGGGCGTCTGTGACGCCTTCGCGACGGACGCGCCGCGCGCCGCGGGCGCCGCCGGCTTCACCGGCTGGAAGAGCCAGGTGTCGAACAGCGCGCCCAGTGACCTGCCGGACACCTCCTCGGCGTATGCGCGGAAGTCGGCGACGGAGGCGTTGCCGTAGGCGTACTTCCGCGGCCAGCCCTTGAGGACGGCGAAGAACGCGTCGTCGCCCACCGTGTTGCGCAGCGCCTGCACGGCCAGCGCGCCCCGGTCGTAGACGGCCGTGTCGAACTGGTCGTCCGGTCCCGGGTCGCCCGGCGGGACGGTCCAGAAGGGGTCGTCGGCCGGGTGCGAGGCGTACACGTAGTCCGCGAGTTCCTGCGTGGTGCCCTCGCCCTCGTGCTCGGACCACAGCCACTGCGCGTAGCGCGCGAACCCCTCGTTGATCCAGATGTCCTTCCAGCCCTTCAGCGACACGTCGTCGCCGTACCACTGGTGCGCCAGCTCGTGCACGACCACCGACGTGTTCGAGCCGTTCGCGAACTGCCGTGGGCTGTAGTAGACCCGGGTCTGCGTCTCCAGCGCGTACCCGGTCGTGGTGTTGGGGACGTATCCGCCGGCCGAGCCGAAGGGATACGGCCCGAACCAGCCGCTCAGCCAGTCGACGAGCTCACCGGTGCGCTCCACGCTCGCCCGCGCGGCCCCGTCGTTGTCGCCGAGGTCCCTGCTGTACGCGTTGACGACCGGCACGCCGCCCTCGGAGGTGCCGGTCGTGATGTCGAACCGGCCGACCGCCAGCGTGGTCAGGTAGGTCGCCTGCGGCTTGTTCTCGCGCCAGTTGTAGCGCGTCCAGCCGAGCTTCGAACTCGTCGACTGGAGAGTGCCGTTGGAGAGAGCCTGGGTGCCGTCCGGCACGGCCACCGACACGTCGTAGGTCGCCTTGTCGAGCGGGTGGTCGTTGCTCGGGAACCACCACCAGGCCGACTCCGGCTCGTCCGCCGCGACCGCGCCGTCCGGGGTGCGGTGCCAGGTGGAGAAGCCGTACGCGCTCTTGGTGGACGGCACTCCGCTGTAGCGGACGACCACCGTGACCGGGGTGTTCGCGGGCAGTGGCGTCCTCGGGGTGATCTCCAGTTCGTGCTGACCGGAGGTCGCGAACGACGCCGGCACACCGTTGACCCGTACCTCGGCGACGTCCAGCAGGAAGTCGAGGTCGAACCGTGACAGGTCCTGCGTGGTGCGGGCCAGCAGGGTCGCGGTGCCCTCCAGTTCGTCGGTGGCCGGCTGGTACCGCAGCCGGAGGTCGTAGTGGGAGACGTCGTACCCGCCGTTGCCGTAGGCCGGGTAGTAGGGGTCCCCGATGCCGGGCGCGCCGGGCGTGCCGCTCGCGGCCGATGCCGGGATCGCCAGTAACAGGGAGGCTGCGGCGAGTGCGCCCGGCGCGATGATTCTGCGGTGCACGAAAGCTCCAAGTCGTAAGTCGTGGGGGGCAGCAGATCCGTTCGAGCCTATTGAGGCCCCGCGGTCCCGCGGGTGTCCACGGCCACCCCTGTCACACGATCGCCATTCGGCCGCCACGAGCCACCCGCACCGCGGGCCCTCTCGGCCCCGCCTTTCCGTCTCTCGCGCACGCGTCCGATTGCCGTCTTCTGCACAGGAGTTGACACCTGTACCGTCCGGCGCATGCCGACTCGCATGCGCTTCACGACCTGGAGACCGCTGGCCACCGTGGTCATCGCCGTCCTGACGGCGGCCTTCCTCACCCCGGCGGCGGCCCACGGCTCCCCACGGGAAAGCCGCCCCGTCTACTCCTACGAGAACGCCGCCCGCGAGGCGGTCTGGGTGGACACCGGCCTCGACGGCGACGCCGACGGACACACCGACCGGGTCGCCGTCGACATCGTCCGCCCGAGCGAACCCGCCCGGCAGGGCCGCAAGGTGCCCGTCATCATGGACGCCAGCCCGTACTACTCGTGCTGCGGGCGAGGCAACGAGAGCCAGCTGAAGACGTACGACGCGAACGGCGACGTCGTCCAGATGCCACTGTTCTACGACAACTACTTCGTGCCCCGCGGCTACGCCTTCGTCGGGGTGGACCTGGCCGGCACCAACCGCTCCGACGGCTGCGTCGACGTCGGCGGCCGCTCCGACATCCAGTCCGCCAAAGCCGTCGTCGACTGGCTCAACGGCCGCGCCAGGGCCTACACCAGCCGCACCGGCACCGAACGGGCCAGGGCCGGCTGGACCAACGGCAGGACCGGCATGATCGGCAAGAGCTGGGACGGCACCATCGCCAACGGCGTCGCCGCCACCGGCGTGCGGGGCCTGAAGACCATCGTGCCGATCAGCGCCATCTCCTCCTGGTACGACTACTACTTCGCCAAGGGCGCCCCGCTCTACGACTCCGGCCCCGACTGGCTCTCCGACTACGTCGACAGCCCCGACGCCCGCGCCAAGTGCGCCGCCGTGCAGCAGAAGCTGGTGGACGGGGCTCCTCGCACCGGCGACCGGACCCCGCTGTGGACCGAACGCGACTACGTGAAGGACGCCGCCAAGGTGCGGGCCAGCGTCTTCCTCGTGCACGGCATGCAGGACCTCAACGTCCGCACCAAGCACCTCGGCCAGTGGTGGGACGCCCTCGCCCGGCACGGCGTCGAGCGCAAGATCTGGCTCTCCCAGACCGGTCACGTCGACCCCTTCGACTTCCGCCGCGCCGCCTGGGTCGACACCCTGCACCGCTGGTTCGACCACGAACTCCTCGGCTACGACAACGGCGTCGACCGTGAGCCCGTCGCCGACATCGAGCGCCACCCCGACCAGTGGGTCACCTCCACGGCCTGGCCGCCGAAGGGCACGGCCACCACGACCCTGCGCCCCGGCGCGGGCCCGCGGCCCGGCGTCGGCACCCTCGGCACCAGCCGGGGCCACGGCACGGCGGCCTTCACCGACGACCCCGGGCTCGGCGAGACCGACTGGGCCGCGCACGCCGACACCCCCACACCCGAGAAGGCCGCCTTCACCACCGGCCCGCTCACCCGCGACCTGCGCCTGTCCGGTTCTTCCCGGGTCACCGTCACCGCCACCCCGACCACCTCGACGGCCCACCTCTCCGCCGTCCTGGTCGACCTCGGCCCCGACACCATCCGCGACTACGGCGCGGGCGGCGAGGGCATCACCACCCTCGCCGACCGCACCTGCTGGGGAGCGAGCACCGCGGGCGACAGCGCCTGCTTCCGGCAGACGCGGGCGCAGACCGCCGACGTCGGCCAGACGGTCGTCAGCCGCGGCTGGGCGGACCTCGGCAACTACGCGTCCGAGCACAGGGGAGTGCCGCTCACCCCGGGCCGGGCCTACACCATCACCCTCGACCTCGCGGCCACCGACCACGTGGTCCCGGCCGGCCACCGTCTGGCGCTGATCGTCGCCGGCACCGACAAGGACCTCATCGACCCCCCGTCGAGCACACCCACGCTCACCCTCGACCTGTCCCGCACCTCGGCCCGCGTCCCGCTGGTCGGCGGGGCGGCCGCCTTCGCCCGCGCCACCGGGGGCTCGACGGCCGCCACCCCGACGCCCACGACCCCGACGTCCAGGACCCTCGACGGCGTCCGGACCCCGCCCACCACACACCGGGTCCCCGACAGAACCGCCTGACGACCGACCCCCGCCCGCGCCCTCCGGACTCCGGGGGACGCGGGCCACTCACCGGCGCGCGCGTCCCTGCCCCGGGCGGGGGCGTGGGGCGCGCGCCCGTGACGTCACCGCGTGCCCGCCTTCCTCCCCGTCCGAGGCGGGCGCCGCATGCCACCGCGCGGGCGGCGAACCGGGCACCGCACGTCGACCGGCTCAGCCGGCGGGGGCGGCGGTGGCGAGGGTCGCCGCCTCCTCCGCGCAGCCCCAGGCGACGGTGACGCCCGCGCCGCCATGGCCGTAGTTGTGCACCAACACCCGCCCGTCCGGCCGCCGTTCGCGCTCCAACCGGACCGTGTCCCGGGCCGGACGCAAACCCACCCGATGCTCCAGGACACGGGCCCCCGCGATCTCGGGCCGCAGCGCCGCACACCGCCGTACGATCGCCTCGGCGACCGCCGGGTCCGGCGCCGGCGACCACGCGCCCTCCTCCGCGGTGCCGCCCAGCAGGAGCCGGCCGGGCTGCGGGAAGACGTACGCGAGCTGCCCGGAGGCGTCGGTGGAGACGGTCCAGGTGCGGACTCCGGGGTTCTCCACGACGACCAGCTGCCCGCGCACCGGACGCACGGAGCGGTCCGGCACCAGCTCGCGGGCCCCGAGCCCCGTGCAGTTGACCACCACCGGCGCACCGGCCCCGCCGAGGTCGGACACCGTGCGCTCCTCGACCCGGCCGCCCGCCCGCAGCAACCGCTCCCGCAGCCACACCAGATGGGCCGGCATGTCGATCAGCGGCAGCCGCGCCCACACCCCCGGCCCGCGGTACTCCTCGGCCGTCGCCGCCCGCAGCCCCGGCACCCGGGCACCGGCCCACGCCCGCGCCCCGTCCAGGCGGGCCTCGCCCATGACCCCCTCGACCATGCGTACGCCGGTCCGCGCGGGGTGCGCCGCCAGCTCCTCGTACACCTCCAGCGAGCGCAGCGCCCACGCCCGGGCGAGCGCCACCGGCTCGATGCGGTACGGCCACCACAGCGCCCCGGCGACGGCCGAGGTGGTCCGCCCGACCGGGTCCCGCGTCCACACCCGCACGCGGCGGCCGCGCTCGGCCAGCACGACGGCCGTCGTCAGCCCGATGACCCCGGCCCCGATCACGACGATCCCGTCGTCCCGTTCACTGTCCACAAGGGGACGATAGGGCCGCCCGGCGGAAAGCGTCCCACCGGGCTCGGACCGCCTCCCGGTGGGGATACTCCCCTCATGTCTGGCGCGTACGCGACGTTCGCCCTGGCACCGGCGACGCGTGCCGGTGCCGTGCTCGGCGACGGCCGCCACCGATCCCACCGCGACTTCACGGACTTCGTCGTCGACGGCCGGCCGCTGCTGTTCCGGCTGTCCGACCTGGACGCCGTCTCCCCGCTCACCTCCGACGTCCCGCCCGAGACCCTCACCGCCCGGATCCGTGAGCTGCTCCTCGAAGCCGACGCCCCGCTGCCCGGCCGCCGCCACCTCGTCTACGGCTGCCCCGACTGCCAGGACCCGGCCTGCGGTGCCGTCACCGCCGTCATCGCGCGCAGCGGCGACGACTACGTGTGGCGGGACTTCGCCTGGCGGAGCGGCGCACCCACCGGCCCGCGGCTCGACGCCCTGCACGGCATCGGCCCGTTCCGCTTCGACGGCACCGGCTACCGCGCGGCACTGGACGCCCTGCTCGACGGCCCCCGTACCGCCCGTCGCCGGGTCCTGCTCGTCGGCCCCCGCGCGGGCGTCCTGCCGAGGCTCGCCGCCGCCCTGCGGACCATCGGCGTCGGGGCCGACATCGCCCCCGACACCGTCGACGTCCCCACGGAGGAGCTGCGCGCCTACGCCGCCGTCGCCTTCGACAACGCCCTGCCCGCACCCGAACGCGCCGCCGTACGCCGCTGCTTCGCGCGCGCCGGACTCGACGTGGGCTACGCCGACTGCCTCGCGCCGAGCGTCCCGCTGCTCGTCGCCCAGGTCGAACAGGCGCTGGACCCGAGCCCACCGCGGCGGCGCCGGCTGGCCCGGCTCGCGGCGGCCGGCGGCGCCGCCGTCGTCGAGGTCACCTCCGCGTGCCGGGTCCGCCTCACCGTGCACCGGCCCGGCCGTCTCGCCCGCGCCCACGACCACGACGTCCTCGACGGCGTGCTGGAACCGGGCCGCCACCGCGTCGCCCTGGACGGGAAGGCGGCGCCCGGCCGGTCGTACCTGGTGGCCCGCACCCCGGAAAGCGTGCTGGTGGCAGCCGTGGCCCGCTGAAAACCCGGACGCGGGCCACCCGGCGGGGCCGTTAGGATCGACGGTCTGATGACTGCCACCCTCGTCGCGAAGAACCTCGCCGCCGGCCACGGCGACCGCTCCCTGTTCACCGGCCTCGACCTCGTCGTCGCGCCCGGCGACGTCATCGGGCTGGTCGGAGCCAACGGCGCCGGCAAGTCCACGCTGCTGCGGCTGCTCGCCGGCCTGAGCACCCCGGAGGAGGGGGAGCTGCGGCTCTCGCCGCCGACGGCCACCGTCGGCCACCTCCCGCAGGAGCCGGAACGCCGGCCGGGCGAGACCGTGCGGGACTTCCTCGCCCGCCGTACCGGCGTCGCCGAGGCGCAGCGGACGATGGACGAGGCCACCCAGGCCCTCGTCGACGGCGCGCCCGGCGCCGACGACGCCTACGCGACGAGCCTGGAGCGGTGGCTCGACCTGGGCGGCGCCGACCTCGACGAACGCGCCGAGGAGGTGGCCGCCTCGCTCGGCCTCGCCGTCGGCCTGGAGCAGCCGATGACCTCGCTCTCCGGGGGGCAGGCCGCCCGCGCCGGACTCGCCTCGCTCCTGCTGTCCCGCTACGACGTGTTCCTGCTGGACGAGCCGACCAACGACCTCGACCTGGACGGCCTGGAACGCCTCGAACGCTTCGTGAGCGGCCTGCGCGCCGGCACGGTCGTCGTCAGCCACGACCGCGAGTTCCTCCTCCGCACCGTCACCAAGGTCCTCGAACTCGACCTCGCCCAGAACCGGATCAACCTCTACGGCGGCGGCTACGCGGCCTATCTGGAGGAGCGGGAGGTCGCCCGCCGGCACGCCCGCGACGACTACGAGGAGTACGAGGGCAAGAAGGGCGCCCTCCAGGACCGGGCCCAGATGCAGCGCTCGTGGATGGACAAGGGCGTCAAGAACGCCCGCCGCAAGGCGAACAACGACAACGACAAGATCGGCCGCAAGTTCCGCAGCGAGGCCAGTGAGAAGCAGGCCGCAAAGGCCCGCCAGACCCAGCGCATGATCGAACGCCTCGACGTCGTCGACGAGCCCCGCAAGGAGTGGGAGCTGCGCATGGAGATCGCGGCGGCGCCGCGCTCCGGCGCGGTGGTCGCGACCCTGCGCGACGCCGAGGTGCGGCACGGCGACTTCGTGCTCGGCCCGGTCTCGCTGCAGATCGACTGGGCGGACCGGGTCGCGGTGACGGGAGCCAACGGCGCCGGCAAGTCGACCCTGCTCGGCGCCCTCCTCGGACGCGTCCCCCTCACCACCGGAACGGCCTCCCTCGGCCCCGGCGTCCTGGTCGGGGAGGTCGACCAGGCCCGCGCGCTCTTCCACGGCCCCGAATCCCTGCTGGACGCCTTCGGCGCGGCGGTCCCGGACACCGAGCCGGCCGAAGTACGGACCCTGCTCGCCAAGTTCGGCCTCAAGGCGGACCACGTCCTGCGGCCGGCGGCGACCCTCTCCCCGGGCGAACGCACCCGCGCCGCGCTGGCACTGCTCCAGGGCCGGGGCGTCAACCTGCTGGTCCTCGACGAGCCGACCAACCACCTGGACCTGCCGGCGATCGAGCAGTTGGAAGCCGCCCTCGACACCTACGAGGGCACCCTGCTCCTGGTCACCCACGACCGCCGCATGCTGGACGCGGTGAGCGTCACCCGCCGCCTGGAAGTGGCGGACGGCAAGGTGACGGAACGCTGAGCCCGCGCCTCCACCGCGACTGACGGCACGGGCTGAGAGGGCGGACCCGCACCGGAGCCCGCCGGTCGGCCGCATGGCGGCGGGGCTGCGCGGTCCCAGTGGAGCGCCGCCGGACCGGCGGACCCGCACCGGAGCCCGCCGGGCCCGCCCGTCGGCGTGCCCGTCATCGGGGCCGCTCCGGCGCGGCTCGGCGGGCTGCCCGGTGGGCTGTCGTCATCCGGGGCGTACGGGCCGCCCAGTGTGACGCCCGGTCGGCGTGCCGTCACCCGGGCGTACCGGCGCGGCCCGGCGTGCCGTCCGGCCGTCCGGCGTCAAGGTCGCCGAGTCCGCCCGGCCGGCGGTGCCGCGGGCGGTCCTAGGGGCGCCCGTGCCCGGCGTGCGCTCAGTGCACGCGTCCCCGGCCGCCCCTGGTCGCGCCGCTCAGCGCTTGCCCTTCTTCGGGTCCAGCAGGCCGGCCCGGCGCAGTGCGTCGGCCATCGCCCCGTCGGCCGGCGCCGGAGTCTGGCGCGAGCCGCCGCGGGCACCGGCACCGGACCGGGCCGAGAACAGTCACCAGCCGACAAGGCAACGCGAACGCGCGATGAAGGGCTTCCGATCAGTAGGCGGAGC
>NZ_JBEXCW010000101.1:0-25862 GCF_040605435.1 Streptomyces sp. NPDC005574 | reverse complement strand
CTTGCGTAGATAGTACGGACAACAGGAACACATGGTTCGCCTCGTGCATGCCGGGAAAACGACGGTGAGGCCGTGTGGGTACTGGTGAACGGGCTGTCGGCACACCGGCACGCAGAGCATTCTGGGGCCGAACGCCCACTCGTGGCGGGCCAGTTGTCACCTGAGGGTGGCAGATTTCGGCGGCCGGGAACGTGCGGTGGTCGGGACCGTAGCCATCCCGGAGCTGATCATGCTCAATCAGTGCGGCCAGCAGCCCTCTTTCGTCCACGGACTTCGCAGAGCCAGGTGCCGCCACGTTCGTCGGCCCGAAGCAGGTGTGCCAATGATTGAGGTCGGCGCCAACGCGCGCGACCGCCTCCTTCGCACCACGGTAGAGATTCCAGGATGCAGGCCCCTCCGCAGCGCGCACCGCGGCACGACCGCGATCAGGGCGTGGACGTTGATGGGGTGAGCGCATCGCCCCAGACAAACGCGTATGGACCAGCGCCCAGGGTGTCTGGCCATCGTGCTGACCTGGGACTTCGACAGCTGGGTGACGCCGAGGGACTCGGGGATTTTCTCGACTCTGCAGGCGGAGACGTCGAGCAGGTAGGTGGTGGCGACGACCGAGATTAGGGCCTGTTCGGTCCGCCGGCGCCGTTCGAGGAGCCAGTACGGGAAGTAGCTGCCCTGCCTCAGCTTGGGGACGGCGAGTTCGACGGTCCCCGCGCGGGTGTCCCACTCGTGCGGGCGGTAGCCGTTGCGGTGGTTGACGCGTTCGTCGCTGACCTGGCCGTATTCGGCGTTGCAGAGGGCGTCGGCCTCCGCGGACATGAGCGCGTCGGCGAACGTCTTGACCATCGCGCGCAGCAGATCAGGACTCGCCGCGGCTCCTTCGAGGCTTCGACACTTCGAAGATCAGCCGGTGGCCGTTCATCTATGCGGGCTGCCGGAGCAAACCCCCGGATCAGGTCGAACCCGTACACCGTTTCCCTGGACGCAACCTGCCACAACTGGCCTGACCGCATCTGCTCGCGGCCCACCTACCTGTACCGCATCGACCACGCCCAACCGGTTCGTCCCGCGTCCCGTACTGTGCTGCAATTGGTGCGGGCGGGGTCGGGCGCAGGACCGGACAGTCCAGCCCGCTCTCCTGGAGGGAGCTCCACATGACCGAGACCCTGATCCTGCCGTAACGCCCCTACGCGGCGGATTCCCGCTGGCGCATCTGCTCGACATGGCGCAGGCCGTCGGTGCACCCCCCGCTGACGAACAGCGGGAAAGGCATCACCGCTGCCGGGCACTACCTGTACATGGCCTACTCGGACACCCTCGGCTCCGTGCTGGAGGTGATGGACTTGCACGGTTACCCGTCCCAGCGGATGGCTGGCCTCGGCTCGTGGGAGACGAGCGCGGTTGGCTGGCTGGACGGCGGGCTGTGGCTGCACCACACCCTGCACCTCAGCGAGGAAGACGGCGGCCTCGATGTGCTGACGCTGATCGTGCCGTGCACCTGCGGCCGCGGCTACACCGACATCACGCTCGCCAGTGAGGAGATGCTGCTAATCCTCGCGGAGCTGCAGCCGACCCACGGACGGTCCGTGCACGACGAAGGATCCGGCGACTGCCGCAGCGTCCGGCTGGCCGCGCCGCTCGGCGGCAGTCAGGTCCTGGGGGCGACCGCAGCATCGGCTGAAGGTACGACCGCCCCCAGGTGTGCCTCCATCTCCGTCACAAGACATCGGCCCATTCAGTCTGCCTGGCCGCTTGAGCACACCGGAACACTCAGCACGAACAGCAAGAGACGCACCCCTAATGCCGGCAAGCCACGTCAAACCCGCGAGCAGCCGCCCGGGCATCTCGCGACCTGTCACGACGCCTATACGCCCACGGTCCACGGACGCCGTCCCGGCCGCCCGGGCACCCACCTGCCCCTTGCGTGAACGGCCAGGCCAGCAAGAAGCCGCTGTTCGAGTCGGCCTAATCCCGCCTTCCGGCGCGCTCCGCGAATGGCGCGACAGCGAGCACTTCGACCGCTGGCAGGACCGCCCCTGCGTGCCGTGTGACCAGCCCACGCCGAGGCGCTCCCACTCCGGGGAGCCCGTGTACAAGGCGTGCGCTGAGGACTGGATCGCCGCGAACCCCGTGGCGAACCGGCCGCGGCCGGTTCGCCTCCGCGCGCTGATCACGAACTTCGTCGGCAGACCACAGACCGACCTGGCGCCCCTGGCGCGTGACCGACCTTGCCCGATGCGTCGATCGCAGGAACTTCGGTCCATGACCAAACACGTGTTGATGGACGGGCGACGCTCGCCCACGGCCATGCCCGATCAGCTCGTCCAGGTCTTGATCTGAGCGGCGACCTCACGCACCGGGAGCCCGTCCCGGGCGGCGCGGGCCAAGGGAATCACGGTGTCTAGCCCAGGGCTCACCGGGAGGCCGCATGCCGACAGGTAGGCCGCAGTCACCGTGGCCGCGAACAAGAGGTTGCGCACCTCTAGGCTGGGGTTCCTTGCCAGTTCGCACAGCAGAGCGGCGGCCTTGTGATGGGGCTCGGGATAGACCTCGTGGTCCAGGACCTCCGCCCGATGACGTGCTTCGGCTGCTACCGGCACGCCGTAGTCGACGACCTGGGGATCTCCTGGGATCTGCTGCGCCACTGCCAAGATCCAGGCGAGATCGATGCGGAGATTCACGCGGCGTCCCTCGGCGCGCGCTCGGCCAGCCCTTCCGGAAGTCCGGGGTACCGGTCTTCACCGACCTCTGCCTCGAACGCGTCCGCGTACTGGGCCAGGAACGTCGCGGCGCCGGCCATGAAGGCGCCACGTGCCTGATTCACATCGGCCTCGATCAAGTCAGCCACGTACCCCTGCAGGGTCAGACCGCGGCGCTTGGCTCGGTCCTCGGCTGCCGCCTTGACGGCGTCGTCCAGTCGGATATTCGTCTGCTTTGCCATACCCACCACCATAGCTAGCCACTGATACCGTCGGCTAGCAGTCGGGCCCGGCAGGTTCTCGCTACCCACGCGTGAGCGAAGATCGTCTATCGGACGACCTGGTAGACCACCGGACGCCAGTACTTTGCGCCTTCACCGCCGTCGCCGATCCACAGGCCCAGGATGTCCCGGTGCCCCTCGGCGGTGACCGCCACCGCCATGTAGACAGGCCGGTTGGCGACGTGCCCGTCCCTCACCTTCACGTTCACGCAGTCAATGAAGACGACCGGGTAGACGCTGTCCAGCGGACCGGTTCTGCCATTCCGTCATGCCGGCCATCACACTGTCGGTGATCGTGGAGATCGTGGACTTGGAGATCTCCGCCCCGTACACCTCGGCGAGATGCGCGGAGATCTCCCCGTGCGTCAGCCCTTTCGCCGACGGCGACAGGACCATCTCGTCCACCCCGCCCAGGCGCCGCTGGCGCTTTTTGACCAGCTGCGGCTCGAAGGACCCGGCCCGGTCCCGCGGTACCGCGATCTCGACCGGCCTCGACTCGGTGATCACCGTCTTGGACCGGTGCCCGTTGCGGTAGTTCTCCCCACCGCCCTCGGCCCGCTCGCCGGGCTCGTGCCCCAGATGCTCAGTGAGCTCGCCCTCCAGCGCGGACTCCAGCACCCGCTTGGTCAACTGCTGCAGAAGGCCGCCCTCCCCGGTGAGCTTCACGCCACCGGCCTGAGCCCGGGCAACCAACTCGGCGACCAGCCCGTCATCCACGGCGCTCGCCCACTCACGGCGGCCTTCCCGGCCTCGGTGTCACTCGTCACGTCAGTCATCAACTGTCGCTTTCAGATCGGGAGTTACACCGCACACCGTACAGACCCTTCACAACAGCACATGCCCCGAGTATGAAAACCCGGGGCACCATGATCCGACGGGTGGTCCGAACCTGTATGTTCCGAAGAAGGCAGTGCTGCCGGGTGACGCTGAGGAGCAATTCGGCAAGAGCGTCCTTGTCGACGGCACCAGGTGGACCAAGGTCGGTTCCGGCAGGAGCAGGGTCCGTTGCAAGATCAAGATCTGTCCGGATTCATCCGGTGAGACCGAGGGCGGCCAGGGGCCTGTGGCAGTCGCGGGCGGCGTGACGCAGGGCGGCGGCGATGTTGGTCTGTCCGTCCTGGCGATGGATGCCGATGGCGAGGTTGCGCAGTCCCGCCATGACCCGGGGCAGGTGGCCCGTGCGGATCTTGGAGTCGTCCTCGCGGAAGGTGCGGTCGCGGACGTGGTGCAGAAGATTTTCGATCTTCCAGTGCCCTTTGATCCATGCGGCGAGCTGGGCTCCGCTCGCCGCGCCGGGCGGCAGGCTGGTGATCAGGTAGACCCGTGCGATGGTCAGCTTGCCGGTGCTGAAGTCTCTTCTCCAGCGCACGACTTGGAGGGCCTGCTGTGCGTCGGGGTAGTCGATGTGAGCGAAGGCCGCGGTCTTCAGCCGGCGGATCTCCTGGCGGTGGTGCGCGCGGGTGCGCTCGTAGTGGTCAAGGCCGATGTCCTGCCAGGGCAGGTGACGGACCCGGTCGAACAGGCCGGGGTGGTTGGCCTTGACGACGGCAATGTAGTGGGCGCCGCACGCCTGGAGGTAGGTGCCGTGGGCGTGCTGGGCGTGCTGGGTGTGCAGGGCATCGGCGGTGATCACCGTGCCGGTCAGGTCGATGGTGTCCAGCAGAGGGGCGAACGCGGGGATTTCGTTGCTCTTGCCGGCGACCTGGCGCTGGGCGAGGACGGTGCCGGTGTGGTCCATCGCGGCCAGCAGGGTGACGGCCGGGGTGGTGGCGGTGCGCGAACCGCGCAGTACCTTCCCGTCGACCGCGATCGCCCGCAGCCCAGCGGGCGCGGGGGCGGCGCGCGCCGTCAGAAAGGCGCCGATCGCTTGGTCCAGGGCGTCGCCGTCGAGCTGGACCAGCAGGCGGCGCAGGGTGTGGGGGTGCGGCACGGACACGGCCCCGGTCAGCAGATCAACGGGAAAGCCCAGGGCCTGGCAGGCCCACGCCGGGGCGTCCGCGATCCACTCGGTGATTGCGATCAGCGAGCGGGCGCCGGCCAGCACGCTCGCCGCTGCGGCAGCCACCAGTGCGGACAGCAGATAGCGGCGTCCGCGCAGCCCGCGCGGATCGGGCATCAGCTTCAGAAACCGGGACAGCGCGACCGCGTCCGGCAACGGGGCCGGCGTGGAGAGCAGGGCCAGTTGGTCCAGGCCGGAGGGTATGGGGGAAGATGCAGGAGCAGGCACGGACTCGCCAAGTGTTCATGGGACTTCGACACTCACATGATCACCGGGGCCGTGCCTGCACTGCGTCCGCCCCGGCCCGAAGATGGACAGTCCGCCCAGTTCCTGCCCTGTCCGGCGAACCGGGCGAAAATTGATCTTGCAAGGGACCCTGCCGGCAGGAGTGCCGAGTTACTACCGCTACTTCGATGACGGCAACGGTAAGTGGTACTGGAGTGGCAGTACCAGCGGTGTGACGAAGTCGGGTACTTCGGTTCCGATTCCGATGAGTCGTGTTCCCATTCAGGTCAAGAGAGGCTAGACGTGAGGTTCTTGACCGACGACGGTCGATTCGGAATTCTTGTCGCCCCTTTGAAGGGCCGCGGAATGTTCCGGTTCCAGCTCATCATCGACAGTCAATTGATCGGTGACACTGAACCGTGCATTCTGGGCACGGCCATGTCCAGGCTGGGCGGCCTGACGCATCTGGAGGACGATCGGCTTAGTCTCTTGTTCTTGGACAGGGATGCCGTACTTTCGGCGTTGCTGACTGAGGAGGAGCTCCACGACCGCACGACCCTGTCTATCGCCGAGTCGTTGGATGACTGGTTGATCCACGGATACGTATACGAGGGGAACGTAGTTGTGGTGGCACGAGGTGACGAGGATGGATCTTTGATGGGCCCTACGCTGATTGCCGTCGTGGCATCTGCCGAGTATGACCCGATTGTCGAGGCAGCTCGCAGTTATTGGTCGAGTGCCAATAGTTCCTCCATTTCGTGATTTGTTGATCGCGATGGAAAGGATTCACTGCTAGATTGCTGGAGGCGGGTATATTCCCCTGCTGAGCAATCCGGCAGCCTGGTCCTATCGAAAATGGGATCCCCATCCGAGCTGCATGAATTTCCAAGCGAAAATCTGAGGCCCCATCAGTTGCGACTGATGGGGCCTCAGAGGTGTCTGACGGCAGTAGTTGACGGCAACGTCAGGGGACGGGGACTGCGCAGAGCGGTGGGTCGTCGTCGGTCGTCGAGTTGGCCAGCGGAGCCACGGAGGGAGTGGCCGAGGAGGTCGATGGCCGGCAGCGGAAGCGAGGCCAGCAGCCCGAAACACTTGGGGTGGGCCTGGACGAGGGATGCGCCCGCGTCGTTCACCGCATGGGCCAGATCCCGGGCAGAATCCGACACCGCCAGCGCCAGCAGCACCTCGGCCCGATAACGATTATCGAAGAGCTTCGCCGAGACCTCACGCAAGCGTTCGGCACGCTCTGAACCATGAGTCATGATTTGCGAATCAGGAAACAGATGTCAACAACCCAGAGAATTCCGTGAACTTGGGGAAGTGCCGGGAGCGCACTGGTGAAGTCCGCCCCGGCCTGGGCGGATCGCTCAGGGAGAGAGGTCGAGCACCCGGACGCCGGTCTTGTCCCAGGCTTTGGGCTGGACGGTGGCGACGCGTGCCCCGTCCAGGCGCTCGGGGCCGGGCATGGCCACGTGGTGAGTGTGGCACCAGCCCAGAGACCGCTCATGGCCCGAGGCTGCCAGGACGGCGGCGAGATCGAGTGGATGGAAAACCACCTGGTCGAGCATGCCGAGGTGGCCAGCGAGCCCGGTGCGTACCCGGTCCGCTTCAGCGAGTGCGGCCAGGGCTACGTGGATGCGCCAGACCCCGGTCTCGGCGGCCTGATACAGAAGGCGGGAGGTCAGGACGTTGCCCGAGCCCAGGGCGAGCAGGGCGCTGTCGTCGAGGACGACATCGACAGGGGCGACAGGGCTCACGCGTCGCTGCCGAGTCGGCGCGCGAGCTCATCGTCTGCTGCGCGGTCCTGTTCGGGATCCGGGGCATAGCCGGAGAGTGTGTGCAGGACTTCGAGGGTCTTCGCGACCTGCTCGTCCCGCTCGCTCTGTGTGAGGGTGTGGGTGGCGAATTCGCCGACGAGCCCCGCGATCGTGGTGTCCTTCTCGGCGGCCAGGATCGCCAGCCGGTCCCGGATGCCGCTCTCGACCTTGATCGTTGTGTGTGCCATGCCTGGTAGAATACATCGGGTATACCCGCCTGGGGAGGTGAACGAGGTAGCTGCTTGCGCCTCCTCGGTCAGGGGTCTGCGTCCGTGAAGGACATGTCCGGCAGCCTGATGCACCAGTACGCCGGACTCTGTGGCCGCACGCTGGCCTGCGGCCACGCCCGCTCCGGCAACCGCGCCGCCATTGCCCCGAAGGGTCGCAGACCCAACGGCAAGGCAGACAAACGGCGCGCTTCACCCCAAAGGTGTTGCGCGGCGTGGGGGTGGTACGGCAACGGCAGCCGGACCGCTGACCCGGCCGTTCGTGACGATCACCGCGACGTCCGCCCCGTGCACCTGCCGGGCTGTCCCGTTGAGCACCTGCAGATCAGGCGTGCCGCAACGTCAAGACCCCAGCACCCCGCCCTCGGCGCTTCAAGCCCTTCACGGCGAGCGAGGCCCGTCAGTTCCTCCACGCCGCCAGCGGCGACCGGATGCACGCTCTTTACGAGCTCGCCCTGCGCACGGGCCTCCGTAAGGGTGAACTCCTCGGGCTGCACTGAGAAGACTTCAATCTCGACGGCGGCACGGCCAGCATCCACCGCTCCCTCCAGCGCACCCCCACCGGGGGCCTGACTATCCTGCACACCAAGACCCGCGCCTCCGAACGCCGCATCGTCCTCCCCGCCGAATGCGTCCACTCCCTCAAGAACCACCGGGAACGCCAGCAGGAGGAGTGTCGAGTCGCCGGGACTGCCTGGTCAGACGGCGGGCTCGTCTTCACCACCCCGACCGGCGGCCCTCTCGACCCCGCCAACCTCACCCGCCGCTTCGGCCGACTCCTCAACCGGGCCGGGCTCCGCCGCATCCGCTTCCACGACCTCCGAGACTCGACCGCGACCCTGCTCCTGGAACAGGGCGTCGACCTCGTCGTCATCAAGGAACTCCTCGGCCACGCCCACATCGGCGTCACCGCCGGCGTCTATGCCCACGTCCGACTCCGCCTCCAACGCCAGGCCATCGACACCCTCGGCGCCGCCCTCGGCCCGGCCGATGACGACCCACCCGCCACGGCCGTCGTCCGCTGACGTTGCCGTTAGCGTTGCCGTCAAACCCCGACCGGGCTCCTCCAGAATCTCTTGGAGGAGCCCAGTCTTGCTATGTCAGGAATCGCTGCCAGAAAGGATCACCGCGGCGAGAATACTCTCATCGCCAACCTCACCGTAAAGCATCACATCCATTTTTCCAGCCTGCACATGAATCAGCTTAATCTCACTCGACTGTGCGCCATTAAAAGCGGACAGCAGGTCATCTGCAAGCCGAGTCACGTCACAGTCATTACGGGCCTTTGCCCTTCTGAGTCGATTCTCGAAGATGCGGATCAACTGCCCCCTGGAAACGGCGCTCTCATGAAGAACGATCACACCGTACTCGTCAACCTCTGCGGCAAGCTGATCCATTCCCAGTCGGCTCGCCTCAGAGGCGATAAAGCTCTCGTCCATCAGCCAGCTCCAGGTAGATGCCATGGGCCTCTGTTGATGCTGATTTCCGCACCCTCAATAGTCCCTTCCACTAGAAGCTCACTCTCACCGTAAATATCCTGCGTGCCCTTAATTAGGCGATCCTGTATATCCGCGCGACGATGGCGCATAACAATCCCTGGGCCGTTGCCTAGTTCGGCAGCATCCAAGGCCACGCCTTCATAGTCATCCGTCCAGGATGTGAATGGACTGTTGAGATAGTCGCCACCATTGTGCGATGCGGCGTCAGCATTTCCACCATGCGGCACCGCTCGCCCTTCAAGGGCATCACCATACTTGGAGTGCCCCCAATCTATTCCGCGGTAGACGTGCTCCCCGGCCTCTTCACCGCAATTGTGCACCAGAACCGGTGTTGCCCCCGCCAGCACATAGTACGTGTGGAGGCTGGTGACGGTCAGGTCGTGGGTGAGGTGCTGATGGTGCCAGATGTTGATGGCGGAGATGGTGGCTGCGGGCCCTGAGGGGGAGCGGAGCCGCATGCCGGGCTTCAGGTCGCCGGCGTCGATCCACGCGTGCATGGAGTTGACATAGAAGGGGTGGGTGACCGTGGCGACGATTTTTGATGTCTTGCCGCTGCGGCGGATGGTGAGGGTGGTGAAGTCCTTGTCGTGTTTGGTGGTGATGAGCTTTTCGACGGTGCGGCGCTCGCTCCGACCGGTCTTCGGATCGGTGGCCCAAACCGTGTCGCCCTGCTTGATGTCCTTGATCATTTTCTCGCGGCCATCGGCCATGAGGACTCTGGTGGAGGGCAGGAAGCTGTGGTTGCACGCGCTGGGGCCGCTCTTGGGTGCGGCGGCTTCGGCGCGTTGGCCGCCTCTGGCTGCGCCGGCGCTCGCGGTCTCCTCCGCTGCGGTCTCGGCCGCCTTGGCGCCGGATCGGGTGGCGGCGTTCGCTGCGGTCGCGGTCTCCGCGCCTTCGGCGACAGCTCCCGCTCCGGCTGCGGCGATGCCTGCTGATGCCGCGATGACGGCGCCGCCCTCGCCGATGACCCCTACTGATGCACCCACCACTGCTGCGGTGACGCTCCCGGCTTCGGCACCCGCTGAGAAACCTGACGCTCCCGCGGCCAATACCGCGCCACATCCTCCGGCGGTGGCGACCACGCAGGCGACCACTCCGACGACGACGGCGGTGGCTACCACGGCGGCGATGACCGGGTGCTGCTTGACGACGTGGTAGGCCTTGTGAGCGATGTTGGAGACGTGACAGGAGAACGACCATCCGCAGCTGTGGTGGGAGCCTCCACCGCCTCCACTGCCTCCACCGCCTCCTCCGCTGTAGCTCGTCGTGTCGGAGGGGGTGTAGCCATCGCAGCCGGTGCTGGGGCAGCCACCGCCCTGGCTCATGTCGCGGTTGATCAGGCCGGTGGGGTCGCTGCCGGTGATGGGGTTGTCGGACGCATAGGTGTAGCCGTCGATCTGCTGGGCGTCGGTGAGTTCCAGGAGCGGGTCGTCGGAGATGAACCGTCCGATGGTGGAGTCGTATTCGCGGGCTCCGAGATGGGTCAGGCCACTGGTGGAGTCCTGGATGCCGCCGACGAAGCCCTTGTCCCCGAGCCATGAAGTCGAAGTTGTGCTGGTGTCGCGGGGGTTGCCGAAGGGGTCGAGGCGACGGCGGGTGACGGCCTGAGTGGTGGCGTCGATGGCGGTCTCGGCGGTGCCGTGGGCGTCCGTGACCTGCCATTGCAAGCTGCCGGAGCTGGTGCGGACGGCGATGGTCTGGCCCGCCCAGGTGTAATAGCGGGTACCGGTGGCGGTGCTCGTGCCCTTGGCGAGGCGGAGCTCGGTGTCGCCGAGGTAGAGCGTGGTGCCGGAGCCGTCACGGGAGAGTAGACGGTTGCCGTTGCCGTCGTACAGGTAGGACACGGAAGTGCCGTCGGCGTTGGTGACCTTGGCGAGCTGGCCCTCGCCGTTCCAGTCGAGGGTCTGCGTTTTGTTGCCGAAGGTACGTGTGTGGGTGTTGCCGGATGCGTCGTAGGTGTAGGCGTTGTCGACCGTCGTGCTGCCGGTGACCGTGGTCGAGGAGGTGAGCGTGTGTGCCTGGTCGGCGCCGGCCGCCGGGTAGTGGAACGACGTCGTGGTGTCGTCGCCACCCGCCGTCGTGGCGTGGTTGACCTGTGTATCGCGGTTGCCGAGATCGTCGTAGTGGAAGGTCTGCCAGTAAGGTGCCGGACCACCGAGGACGGCTGTAGACGGATCGGCGGAGCAGGCGTCGGTGGCGGTCCAGGCTTCGGTGAGGCGGTCGTGTCCGTCGTATCGGTAGCACTGGACGTCGTCGCTGCCGTCGGCATGCGTGGAGACCTTGGTGGGGTTGCCGGCGTCGTCGTAGGCGTAGGTGCTGTCCTGGACGGGATTGGTGTGGGTGTCGTCGGTGACCAGTTCGCGCTTGAGGCGGCGGGTGCCGTCCTCGTAGGTGTTGCTGATCTGCAGCCACTTGGCGGTGTCGGAGGGGGAGACTCCGAGGGTGACCTGCTTGATGTCGCCGAGCGTGGTGTAGGCGGTGTTCTGTACGTACCCTGTTGCGCCGTTCAGCGTAGTGGGCATGCTCAGCTCGTTGTAGCCGTACTCCAGACTTTCGCCGGACAGCCCGCCGGCCGCCGGGTCGGAGGTGAACTGGACGGTGCCGTCGAGGTTGTAGCCGGTGGTCGAGGTGTAGCTGCCGGCGAGTGCTTCTTCGCCGGTGACCGAGGGAATGGTGACCCTGGTCAGGGTCGGCCGGTACAGGGAGTCGTAGGTGCCGACCTGGCTGATGTACGCCTTGCCTGCGCTGCCGCCGACGTAGCGGATCGTCGACGTGGGCTGCCCCTTGGCGATGGAGTCGTATGTCCACTTGGCGAGCTCGTGGGCGGCGTCCTTGACGGTGCCGTCGTACAGGTCCGTCTTACGGCCGAGGGCGTCGTAGGAGTAACTGAGAGTCTTTTCGTCGGTTGTACCGAGCGCGGTTGTGGTGGCAGCGACCTGGTCGAGTTCGTTGTAGGCGGTCTTGGTTGTGCCGGTGTCGGGGTCCTTGGCTGTGATCTTGCGGCCCATCAGGTCATAGGTGTATGACCAGGTGTTGCCGTCGTCGTCGACCACGTGGTCGAGGTGGCCCTTGGTGTCGTAGCCGTACTTGATCGACGTGTACGGGCCCGAGGGACTGCCGCCGTCGTACTGCCGGGTCTCGGTGGTACGGCCGAGGGTGTCCGTCAGGGTCGTGGTGGCGATGCCGCCCTGGGGCGGGGTGATGGTCGTGCGGTCGCCACCGTAGGAGGTGGAAGTCGTCCACCGCTTGCTGCCGACCGCGTAGAAGTCCGCGGTGGTGGGGCGGCCGGCGCCGTCGTAGGTGGTGAGGGTCTGGGAGGGGACGGCCGAGGTGATGGTGGCCAGCGTTCCAGACGGGGCAGATGCGTCGGTGTAGTCGGCGTCGGCCTCGACGGCCAGGCCGCGGCTGTCGTACTTCGTCTCGGCGATGACACGGCCGCCATCAGGTGCCGGTGTCTGCGTTTGCCGGGGCCGCAGCAGCGCGTCGTACAGGGCGTAGGTGGTGTCGTAGGTGGTGCCGTCGTTGTTGAGTTTGCCGGTGGACACCACTGAGGCGGCTGTGTTGGAGATCGAGTAGGTGTAGACGAGGCTGGCAGCCTGTCCGGAGGACTTGGAGCGGTTGGCCAACCACAGTGCGGTGAGCCGGCCGAGGCCGTCGTAGGCGCATTCGGTGCGCTTATTGTTCGGGTCGACGACGGAGGTGGCTGTGCCACGGCCTGGGTCGAAAGTGGTGATGGTGGAGTAGCCCTTGGCGTTCGTAGTGACCGTGCTGGTCACGGGGCCACCGGTGGTGGGTGTGTACGTGGTGGTGCTGACGACAGCAGCGTTGGTGTCCTTGACGGAGTCGACGCGGCCCTGGGTGTCGTAGTGGCTCGTGGAAACGGTTTGGTAGTTCGGGCTGCCGTTGTCGTAGGAGGACAGCCGTTGGGTGGAGGTCTCGTCACCGAGGACCGGGGCGATGCCATAGGACTGGCCGTCGTACAGGGTACGGACGTCGGAGATTACGTTGTCGGGTCGCTTGGTGGTGTCGCCGCAGCCGACGTCGACGGTCTCTACGCGAACCGGGAACGCCATCAGCCAGTCGGTTGTGTTGTTGGCGGGGGTGGTGCGGGTGCACTGCTCGTCGCCCTTGACGGCGTCGTCGCCCGAGTCGTCGACCATGGTGGCCGCGCCGGTTGCGTCGTCGTACTGCGTGCTGACTGTGGTCGTCCGGGTTCCACCGGAGGCCAGGTCCGTGCGGGTGTGGACGGCAGCCGGGCGGGTGAAGGTGCTGCTGCGGGTGCCGTCGGTGCCGGTCTGGTGGATCCACTGGTCGGTGATGACGCCGGAGACTTCATTGCTGCCGTTGTAGGTGGCCGACTCACGGACGTTTCCTGCCAGGGGTCCGGAGTCGGTGACGGAAGTACCAGTGGAATCGGTGACCTTGACGCTGCGTGTGGTGCCGTCGGACTGCTTGTCGCCGTCCATGCCCCGGAAGTACGTCGAGACCGTCTTGGTGCGGGTTGTCTGGTCGTTGCCGGTTGTCGTGGTGACGCTGCCGTAGCCGCGCCAGACCGACCACGTCTTTCGCTTGGCGGGGGAGGTGACGTTGTCACTGTCGTAGTGCCAGGCCGGTGAGCCGTTGTAGGTGTAGTCGGTTTCCTTGAGCGGGGCGCCGCCGGACGGGTCGGATTCGGTGACCTGGGTGACGACGTACTTGTGGAACCAGTCCAGCTGTGGATCAGGCGTGTATGGCGGCTGCCAGTACGTGGGGAAGCAGCGCAGGGTGTCCGAGTCGGGGCTGGTGGGCATTTTGGTGCCCGCGACACACTGCGCGTCGGAGTAGTTGACCGTCAAGATGGTCCCGGTCTCCGATGTCACTTTCCGTACACGCCACTTGACCAACGCCGCGACGTCGTCGTGGGTGGTGTCCACCCTGTTATAGAGCTGGATACCGGCGAAGGTGACAGGTGGCATGGCCGTGGCCGCGCCGTCCTTGCCGGTACGCGTTATGGACTTCAGCCACAGGCCGGCGGAAGTGCCGTCCCCGGGGTCGGGGAAGGACTGGTCGAGTGCCCAACTGTCGATGCTGCGGTAGGCGGGGGTGGCCAGGCTCGCGTCCCAGACACTGGTGGTGACACCGGTGAGACGCTTTCTGGAGAAGAATGTGGGTCCGGTCGCCGTGCACACCTTGCCGGAGGCGCAGACCTGATCGAACGGCACGTCGGGCCAGTGTGAGGCGGTGGTGGAGGTGAGCGATGAGCAGTCCTCACCGCTGGTCACCAGACAACGCTCGGCCGTGGAGAAGGCGACCTTCTGGGGGGCGTTACCGAAGACGGTCGTGGAGGTGATGCCGTAGTCGATCCGGCTGAGGTAGCCGCCGCGGTCGTAGACGGTGCCGTTGGCGGTGGTAGTGCCGTCCTTGGCGTAGTAGTTGGTCTCCTTCGAGTACCAGTACGACATCGCGTTGCCGTGCGGGTCGACGACGTAGTCCAAGTTCCAGCGCCAGGCCTGGGTTAGTGAACGGCCGGAGAAGGAAGTGCCCTGGTCGTAACCGGGCTCACCGGAGTCGTCACCGAAGACCGGAGCCGTCCAGGTGGAGTTGGTGACGGCGGCTCCGGTCGTCCAGCCGGGAAGACGGTTCTTGCCGAAGACGTACTTGGTGCCGTCCTGCGTGGTGACGGTCCAGTACTCGCCGTCGTTGTCGCCGTTTGTCGCGCCGGTGGAATGGACGACACGCTCGCCGTCTTCGGTCTTGGGGTGCCAGTCGCCGGTCTTGCTGTCCTTGATCAGCGGGCTGGACTTGCCGCCGAGTATCAGGGTGGCATTGTCGCTCGCCCAGCACTCGTCGTTCTTGTCCTTTTGACCATCGTCGTCGCAGGAGTCGTACGAGCGCTCGATGTAGGAGGTGGAGAGATCGAAGCCCTCGCCGACCCAGGACGGTTGGTTGTTGGTGGAGGGCAGTCGGCCGTCGACGCTTTGCGCATCGTAGGTGATCGCCAAGTTGGGCGCGGGGCCTCCGTTGGACGGTGGCATGGCGAGCGGGTACGACCAGGTGAAGTCGCCGCTAGATCCGCCTGCGCTCCAGGCGGCGGACGGGTTGAGAGAGGTCGCCTGGTAGGAGCCGGCCCCCGACTTGGCGGCGGTGGCTGTCGCGGCGAATGCCGTGACGGCGGAGGAGGACACCGGGGCGGTGGTCGTAAGGGTGTGATGCTTGACGTCGTTCGTGGTGGCGACAGGTGTCGAGGTTCGGCATGCATTGAGGGCCGGCGTGGAGAGCGCGCAGGCAGGCAGGCGTACCAGAGTGAGCCGGGAGGCATAGTCGCCGCCGTAAGCGTTGGCGAATCCCGAGTAGTCCAGGGTCAGCCGTGTTTTGCCGGCACCCTCGTGTTTGTCAGCGCGGGCGATCGACAACACGGTGCCGCTGATGCCGAGGGCGGCCGCCGTTCGACGAGCGGCCACTTTGATCGTTACCTTGGCCGGGGCCTTGCTGGTGGCCGGGGCACTTACCTTGATCGGCAGCTTGCCTACCGGCGTGACTTTGGCAAGCGCCGTGCTGGCCGCTACGGGCACGGTGACGGCAGATGACGCCGGCCAGACGATGGGCTTCTTCAGTATGGCGGTGGTGCGGGCGGCGGCCGCCCTGGCCGGGTCCTTCTTGACAGTCCTCTTGGCCTTGAAGGGTACGGCGGTGCCGTTCTTGACGTTCGGTACGTGCACCGCGCGGTGACCGTGCCGCTGGGTCGCCCAGACTGCCGGGGCAGTTCCCAGCCCAGTGGCCAACAGGGCGCCCGTGGTGACAGCGACGACCCACAGCCGTGTCCGCCGTAGCCCATCCATGACTGCACTCCTGATCGTGTGACGTGTAAAAGGTCCGTTGACGCATCCGCCGTGGGGGAGGAGTCGCATCACAGTGGAATGGGCACTTCGTTGACATACAACTGGTCGATGGCCGAGGCGGACATCACTCCGGTCCACACCCGCACGTCATCCACGAGGCTGTGGGCATAGTCGCTGTACGCGCCGGTACTGGCCCGCCCCCGGCCGATGTTGAATGTTCCGGTGGATTGCCAAGGGCTGGTGAAGACGATGCCGTCACCGGTGTCGTCGTCGGTGTCGGTGTCCCCTTGTGCTCCCTGGCGGACGCCGTTGGCATAGAGGAACAACTGGTGGTGGGCCCCGTCGTAGACCCCGGTCAGGAAGGTCCAGGTGCCGGGATCGACCAGTTGGGCGGATGCGATACTGGCCGGGGCTGTGACGACCGAGCCGCTCGTGGAGTCTGCGGTGGTGCGGCCGAACACCCACATTCCCTGGTTCGAACCGGCCGCCTGGTCGTACCACAGGCCCCATGAGTCGCGGACATTGCCGGACTGGGTGGCGATCCTCATGTGGTGGGCCACGGAGGTGTCGGACAGTGCTGCGGCATCGAGTTTGGCCCAAGCCGCCACGCTGAAGTCGCCCTGAGAGTCCACGATCGGGCCAGTCGCACTGGCGTTGGCCTTGGAGGTGCCGTCCAGGGACAGAACGCTGCCCTTGCCGCCGTCGGTGTCCGCTGACCAGGTTCCGCCGGAGGCCAAGGTGGCCGTGTGGCCGTATCCGGAGACGTCCGCAGCACTGGAACCTGTGGTCTCGTCCATACCCCAGTCGGCGGCCAGCGCCGGCCGTGCCTGCCCTGTCGCGGAGTCTGTCATCGCCTGAAGGTCGGCGACTTCTTCCTCGGACAGTATGCGGTTCCAGGCCACGACCTCGTCGACCTGGCCGGGGAAGTAGTCGGTGAAGGAACTGCCTATCTGACCTCGGCCGATTTGCACGCCCCCGGTGGCTCGCCAGGCAGTGGTGAAGGGGACGGGGTCACCCTGCGGTACTCCGTTGACGAACAGTTGGATCGTCTGTTCCTGTGCGTCGTAGACACCCATCAAGTGGGTCCACACAGCGGCTTCAGGAGTCATGCTCGAGATCGAGCGGATGATCGTAGGCGAGGCCACGTCGGAGGTGTACCTGTTGAAGATCCATGCCTGATAAGCCGTCGAATAGTACAGAGCGAACGCAGATCCATTGGTTCCGGACTCAGCGACGGCGACCGCGTTGTGGGATGTGTCCGTCAGCCGCGCCCAGGCCGAGAAAGTGAAGCTCTTGGTCGTGTCCAGCGCCGAGGAGGTCGTGGTCGCGTATGCCGACGTGCCGTTGCCCTCCAGTGCTTTGCCGAGCCTGGCATGCTCGGTCCAGGCTGCACCGGCGTTCAGGGTCGCGTCCTTGCCACCCACTGGGTCGGCGGCTGTGAATCCGGTGCCTTCGTCCATCGTCCACTGGTCGACCGGGCCTGCACCCGGGGCAACCTTGAAGGAGTATGTGTAGCTGGTGGATGGGTTGCCTGCCGAGTCCCAGGTCTGGACGGTCAGCGTGTTCAGCCCACGTACGTTAGGAGCCAGGGTTCTCGTGTAGCTGCTGGTAGGGGTTGTGAACGTCTTGGTCCGTACCGGGTTGTCGTTGAGTTGGTAGCTGTACTTGACGACGTCCGGGGCTCCGTTGGCCTTGAGGGTGAAGGAGCCGAGAGCGCCCACACCACCGTCGGCCGTACAGTCGTCTGGCGCCTCCGGACTCGCACACTCCTGGTAGTCCGTTGAGTCGACATCAGGCGCTACGGGACCCGATGTATCGATCGTGAACCAGCATGCCGAGGACCATCCCGAGTACATGGATCCAGTCGACCCATTGAACGAGTACTTGTACTGGGTGCGGGCCCGGAACCAATAGGTCTGCCCGTTGCTCAGCTTCGGTGTTGTCCACGTACCGGCCGTCCCGGACGTCGTGTACGCCGAGGGGCTGCCCGAACCAGCCAGTGGATCAGTGACGTTCGGGTCGTACTTGTACACCTCGAAGTTCGGCCGCAATGTCGACTGTGATCCATCGGCCGACTTCGGCGCGGCCGTCAGCGTGGGGGTGGTGTCCCGGATCATGACTGCACTGGTCCGGGACGACGCGCATGCCAGACTTGGGTCCGACATTTTGACGCCGGTCGGAGTACTTGGCTTGGAGACGAAAGTCACCGAGAGCGTGGGCTTGTTGTCGGACGGCGAGGCGAACTGCTTCCAGGCGACGGGATCGTCCTCGTCACTCGCCCGGAGGCCGAGTGTCGTGGAGGATGCGGACTTCGCTGCTGTGTAGCTGACCGCGCTCGTGGCATCGAAGGAGACGTTGCCGCCCGGGCACGACGACGAATAGCCCTTGGCAGTCGTCACGGTGTCCACATGCGCGGACCAAGACGGCTGTGCCGACCACGTTGTCGACGACGAGATCAGGCCGGTGCGCCACAACTGCACCGGCTTGTCCGTGCAATTCGCCGACCACACCTCCAGCGCCGCGAAGGTCGCCGAGAGGATCTTCTTGCCGCCCAACGCATGCGTGTCGAACTGGTACAGCGAGCGTGCCTTCTTGTTGTCAACCCATGCGTCGTAGCCGACGCCCAGGGCATGCGAGGTCTTCCAGAACGACGTCGAGGGCGAGCTTGTCCACACCGTCGTCCAGCCCGACAAAGATGCGCTGGTCGTCTGGGGATCCAGCACCACGGGGTAGGTCGTACCCGGGTCATCGAAGAAGGACTGGTTAGGCGTCAGGGACAATGCGTTGTCGGAGACCGATACATCCATTGAGACGACGCGGGCACCGGGGGCCGGACCATCAAGCGCGTCCGCGTCCGTGGCAGCAGTCGCGAGCGCAGAAGTGTTCCCGGCGTAGTAAGCGTGCGAAATGGTTGCCGGTGACGTCCCCACGGAAGCCGCTGTGCTCATTCCCGCAGCCGGAGCCGTCTCGATCGAGGAGTCATACATCAGCGCGGTGCCCGTGGTGAAGACGGGACGCCCTTGGCCGTCGACGAAGGCCGCTCCGCCGGCGTGCGTGTCGTGCGCGGAGACGCCATCGACCGAGACAGGGAAGCGGATGTTCGCGAGTTCGCTGTTGTGCGCTGCGTCGCGCGACTTGACGATCAGGTTCTCGCTAAAGCCGTCCGGGGTGGCCTGGACCACGAGATCTATCCCGGACATGACATTCGGATAGGTGGCAGTGGAACCCGACAGCGTCGGTCGGGGGAGCGGCCACGGAGAGTCGACGCTGTAAGTCCTGCCGTCGCGGCCGATGCTTGCGAGGGGGTCCTGCGAGCCGCCACCGGAGAAGGTGATGTCGGCTGCGGCGGCCCTCGGTGCGATGCTTCCGGACGGCGACGTCTGTAGGTCGGTGTCGACCGGGACCCAACCGGACGCCGCCTTAATTCGCACTGGTTCCGGATCGAACTCGGCAGTGAACGTGCCATCCGGATGCGCGGTGACGAGTTGTGTGGGCGTCGTCTCCGTGGACACTTCAACAGGCGAGCCGGAGGCTGCGGCCTTCTGTGACGCGACCGCTTCGGGGGACAGGCCGCTCCTGGTGTCGGTCGTCACCGGCGAGGAGTCAATCACGGTCAAGGTCGCCGCATGGGCGCCTGTTACGCCTGCCAACTGCACGATAAGCGCCGATGCCACCACGGCATGACGCATGCCACCCCACCCCATGCCCCCACCCTCTGTTCACATGCTCATCACAGACGGTTGATCAAAACTCAACGAATCAGCAGCTGTCAATGAAGAGTCACGATCATCAAGGGGTCAAATCGACCTATAGAACACGTGAGTTCGGTAAAGGCATGTTTAGACTTCCCGCATGAGTGAGTCACTAATAGGTAACTACATAGCAAAGGATGGTCATCCTGAAGTAGCAGGCTGACGCACCCTCATCCTGTAATCGCTGCTCCCGGACGACCTGGCAATGCCTTCTGACACGTTGCGCGGATGACTCGACTGGCCGCGCATTCACAGACCGTGATGATCAGCCGCGTGCGCGCCGTCTGGAACTCGTCCGCCGTCGGACCCTGGGGCGGACGCCACCACCGCGGCAGCCAGCGCGCCTGAACACCCCCGTCGCGCCCCTCGCCGGTGACCGCTCAACATGGCGCCACTGGCACACACTTCGGCGGTGCGCCGGCCCGCATTAGGGCCCGGCGCACCGCCGAACGCCTTCCTTCTGACTTCGCGAAGCGGTCGTGTCCCTCGGCGTGGTGTTGGGGATCAACTGGTGGGCTTGTTTGGGGTGTTGGGTAGCGCCGGGGCGCTTTCGGGGAGTTCGCGATAGATCTCGTTCATGCTGCCTTCGGGGAGGTAGCGGCGGGGGAAGGCGATCCATTCGTCGTCCATCTCGAAGAGCACGGCGGTGACCAGCCGGATGAGCGCGTCGTCGTTGGGGAAGACCTGGACGACGTCGATCCTGCGCTTGATCTCGCGGTTCACCCGTTCCAGCGGGTTCGTGGACTGGATCTTCTTCCAGTGTCGGGGCGGGAAGTCCGCGAACGCGGTTAGGTCTTCCTTCGCCTCCAGCAGCATCGCTTTGACCTTGGGGAACTGGGCGCCGAGCATGTCGGCGACTGTGTCCAGCTGAGTGCGCACGAGGCCGGCGGTGGGCTGGGTGAAGATCGTGCGGATCGTCGCGGCGACCACTTCACCGGAGTCCCGGTCGATCACGCTGAAGGCATTGCGCAGGGAATGAAGCCGTAAGGATTCAACATGGTGTTTCGCTGTCTCCCGTGACGGATGCGAGTACGTCGGTGGCTGTGGTGAAGCGTCGTTGGGCGAGCGTCGGGACGCACGGGTCTTGTTCGAGGAGGGGACGGACGTCCTCGATGGCGTTGCGGATGGTGCCGCGGCTGACACCGAACAAGTCGGCCAGGGTCTGCTGGTTGCATAGATCTCGCTGGGAAAGGGCCGTCGCCAGGATCCGGTCCGCAGCGGTGGTCCGCGTGAAGCTGACCGAGAAGTGGTCACCCCAGCAGATCTCGCGTCACCTGGCCCGCGAACACGCCCACGACGCAGCGATGCAGGCGTGTCCGGAGACGATCTACCGTGCCCTGTTCGCCGGCCTCCTCGGCCGACGCAACGCAAAGCTCCGCACAGGCCGCACCCGCCGCAAGAAACAGCGCCGTGGTGTCCCCACCCTGAACAAGATCAAGAACATGACACTGATCCACCAGCGCCCTTCAGAGGTCAACGACAGGAAAACGTTAGGACATTGGGAGGGCGACCTCATCATCGGGCGTGGTCAGGGCTCAGCGATCGGCACCCTGGTCGAGCGCACCACCCGCTACGTCCACCTGATCCACCTGCCCCACGGCTGGAAAGCCCCGCACGTCCGCAACGCGCTGATCACCCAGACCGCCCACATGCCGCCCCAGCTGCGCAAGACCCTCACCTGGGACCAGGGCCGCGAGCTGACTCTGCACGAAGACATCGAGGCCCTCACGGGCTTCCGGATCTACTTCTGCGACCCGCACTCACCCTGGCAGCGCGGCACGAACGAGAACATGAACGGACTCCTGCGGCAGTACTTCCCGAAGGGCACCAACCTCTCCCTCCACACCGCTTCCGACCTACGCGACGTCGCCCGCCAGCTCAACCACCGGCCCCGCATCGTCCTCGGCGACAGAACACCCGCCGAGGCCATGCAAGAATTCCTCACAAGCCCATTGACCAGGTGATTCGCAACCACTGATCGAAACCGCCCGCGGTCGAGCGGCCTGTTCTGCCATTCCGTCATGCCGGCCATCACACTGTCGGTGATCGTGGAGATCGTGGACTTGGAGATCTCCGCCCCGTACACCTCGGCGAGATGCGCGGAGATCTCCCCATGCGTCAGCCCTTTCGCCGACAGCGACAGGACCATCTCGTCCACCCCGCCCAGACGACGCTGACGCTTCTTGACCAGCTGCGGCTCGAACGACCCCGCCCGGTCCCGCGGCACCGCGATCTCGACCGACCTCGACTCGGTGATCACCGTCTTGGACCGGTGCCCGTTGCGGTAGTTCTCCCGACCGCCCTCGGCCCGCTCGCCGGGCTCGTGCCCCAGATGATCAGTGAGCTCGCCCTCCAGCGCGGACTCCAGCACCCGCTTGGTCAACTGCTGCAGAAGGCCGCCCTCCCCGGTGAGCTTCACGCCACCGGCCTGAGCCCGGGCAACCAACTCGGCGACCAGCCCGTCATCCACGGCGCTCGCCCCACTCACAGCGGCCTTCCCGGCCTCGGTGTCACTCGTCACGTCAGTCATCAACTGTCGCTTCCAGATCGGGAGTTACACCGCACACCGTACAGACCCCTGCCACCCTGCTCTTGGAACAGGGTGTCGAACTCGTCGTGATCAAAGAACTCCTCGGCCATGCCCACATCGGCGTCACCGCCACGGTCTACGCTCACGTCCGACTCCGCCTCCAGCGCGATGCCATCGACCTCCTCGACCGCGCCCTCGACCACCCCTGAAATACGTATGGCAACGGCGGCGGACACCAGGTGTCCGCCGCCGTTGCCGTCAACTACTGCCGTCAAGCTCCCCTGGAGCCCCACGTGCAAGGCCGCAGGTTTGCTGTCACAACCCTAAGAAGCCGATGCAGCCTACACACGGGAGACCTTACGCCTCATCCGCCTGCTCTTCGGCAATGCGGCGAGCCGCGTCATCCGCAACTTCACTCCACACGATCAACCCCTCGGATTCGAATTCTTCCAGGAGGGCCTGCCGAATTTCATCCACCGGGCGCCCCTTGTGGGTCCCGCGGACCTTCCCGAAGGCGCGTTCAAATTTACGCAAATGCTCTTGAACGCGAGGAATATCTTTGTCGTACTCTGCGGGATCGACCATGCGAACGTCACCACCTATCACTTTCAGAGCCACACGGCCCTCATAGGTTCCTGCGATAGATCTGCTGTAGGTGCGACAGGGCTCCTGGGCCGAAGATGTGCTCGACCCTCCCGCTCACCTCGTCAGTGACCCGTGTAGTTATATGACCTTCTGCCGTCAGTCGATCGTACGTGCACTTACACATACGGAAGATGAGAATGGCTGGACGATCTCCGGAAGCGGTGCGACTCCCACCGAATGTCGCAGCAGCGCTTAGGGTGTCCGAATCCCCGGGACTCACCCGATACGTAAACAGGTTCCCTGGCTGCCCAACAGATCCGCCACTCGAATTCGCGCGAGCCGCATCACCACTGAGCCTTTTCCATCTTGATCAGGTGGCGAGTTCGAGGATGACGACGGCACGGACGACTGCGGTGATCCTGGTGGTGCTGCAGCGGAGCTTCCGCAGGAGCCGCCAGCATTTGAGGGTGGCCATGGCACGTTCACCAAGGCTGCGGATCTTGGCGTGATCGCGGTTGTGACGCCGCCCCCGCAAGCAGGGCGGCTTCAAGTTCCCGGTAGGAGTGGGCTGTCGGTGATGCGCCAGATCCAGACGGCGTGTTCGGGTGCGTCCCGGATCGCTCGGGTGGTCTTGGCGATGTTGTCCGCTCCCAGCAGCCGCAGCCTGCCGATGGGCTGGTTCCGCAGAGCGGCCATCGTCCGGGGAGCGTTGCCGGTGTGGATGGTGGAGGCGTCCTCGGCGAACACCACATCTCTGACGTGGTGGCTGGAATTTTCGATTCCCCAGTGCCCGCGCACGTATCCGCCCAACTCGGCGGGGTTGGCCTGGTGGGAATCGAGGCTGGTGACGGCGTAGACCGTCTCCCGGGTCTGCCGCTTGCCGCTCTCCTGGCGGCGCCGGTGGATGCGCAGGGCCAGCCGCGCTTCCGGAAAGGCGATCCCGCCCAGGTTCGCCGCGATGGCCATGGTCTTGACCGAGCGGGACTCCCGCCGGCCGTGTCCGGTCCCGGAAACGGTGTGCGCCACGGGCACCTGCTCCCACGGCAGGGCCTTGACCTGGGCCGACGCGTTCGGCTGGTTTCCCTTGATCACGGCGATGTAGTGGGCCTTCTTCTCCTGCACCAGCCAGCGCACCTGGTCCTTGACGCTGTGCAGGGCGTCGAAGGTGACCACGGTGCCGGCCAGGTCAAGGGGTTCCAGTAGCGGACGGAAGGCGGCCGTCTCGTTGGTTTTGGCTCCCACTTCCCGCTGGGCCAGGGTGACGGTGGGGGCGTGGGTGACGGCGGACAGCAGGTGCCGGTGGCGCTGCTGTCGGTGCGCGGAGCCGGCCAGAGCCTTGCCGTCCACCGCGATCGCCGGCCGCGGCGCCGAGCCGGAGCCGACAGTGTGGTGGTCGCGTTCGGCCAGGTAGGTGCCGACCACGGTGTCCAGGGCATCGCCGTCGAGGGCGGCCAGAAGCCGGGTGAGGGTGGCATGGGACGGGGCGCGTCGACGCCCGGGCAGGTGTCGGCGGATGCCGAGTTGTTCCAGCACCGTGGTGGTGGCGCGTTGTCCCCACTCGGTGATCTCGGTGATGGTCCGGGCGCCGGAGACGACTGCGCAGGCGCAGATCAGCAGCAACCCGGCCAGGGGATACCACCGCCCGCGACGCGAACGCGGGTCGGGTACGCGCTGGAGGTGGGCGCGCAAACGGCCGGTGTCGTGCTGGTGGAAGGGGCCCAGTTTCACCAGGACGGCAGGGATCGGGGAGGATGGAGCGGCAGGCACGGGACCTCGATGTGATCAGCTGGCGTAGACACCCTGATGATCACCGGTCTCGTGCCTGTGCTGTTGCCACGTCAACTCCCTCTGGGCGCAGACGATCTACGCGATTCCGGAACTTGCAACCGCCCTGGGGGTAGGCGCCGGCGTCGAGTTCGGCGCGGACCGTCAATCCGGTGCGGGTGGTGGTCGCCGCAATGGACTGCAGGATGACTTCATGGCTGGTCAGGGGCCTGCCGCGCCAGTTCATGGAGATGTGGGAAAACAGCCGGTGCTCAATCCGATTCCACTTTGACGTGCCCGGAGGTAGGTGACAGACGGTGATTTCAAGGCCAGTCTCGGCGGCCAGGGCGGCAAGTTCGGTCTTCCACGCCCGGGTGCGGTAGCCGTTGGAGCCTCCGGCGTCGGCGGTGATCAGCAGACGCCGGGCGCGAGGGTAGTCGCCCTGTCCGGCCCCGCGCCACCAGCGGCGGATCGAGGCGACCGCGAAAGCGGCGGTGTCGTGGTCGGTGCCGACACTGACCCAGCCGGAGTTCCCGGCGATGTCGTAAATTCCGTACGGGATCGCCTTGCCGGGCCCCTCCCGGTCAAGAAAGTCATGCGTCTTGACCTTCACTGGATCGCCCGTGGGCTGCCACTCACGCCCCGCGTTCTTGTACTCGCCGACCAGTTCCTTCTTCTTGCTGTCCACGCTGACCACCGGGTCCCCGGCGCCGATGTGGTCCTTGGCCTGTTCGTTGATGTAGTGGAACTGGGCGTCCCGGTCCGGGTGCTGCTTGCCCTCTATCGTCTTGGAGTTGGCCTGCAGACTGAAGCCTTCCTCCCGCAGCAAGTCACCGACCGTGTCGGCGCTGACCTTGTGTCCCTGGCGGGTCAGCTCGGCGGCCAGGTTCCGGGTCGACTTGGTCGTCCAGCGCAGCGGCGATATCGGGTCCCCGCGCATGTCCGGCTCGACCAGGGCCAGCAGCGCGGGCCGCAGCCCCGCATCCAGGTCAGCGGCCTTCTTCCGGCCGCCGCCGGGCCGGCGGACCCTCCCCAGAGGCTCTCTTCCCGCCTCCAGCTCATCCACCCCCTTCCGGACCGTCGTCTCGCTGGCCTCGGCTGCCCGAGCAACGGCCCGGATCCCACCGTGGCCCAGGAGACGGGCCTCGGCTCCCATCAGCAGACGCTGCTGCCGCTCGTCCAGGTGTGGGAACAACACCCCAAACTTCAAGGCGAGTTGATCCCGAATCTCATGCGGTATGCCCATACCACGTCAACGAGCCAAATCACCGGAAGCAACATGTTGATTCTCTGCGAGCCCTAAGTGGCATTGAGTTGAATCCGCCCAGTGACCAGCGCATCCAGGAGTCCAGCAGCCGCCCCCGCACGCCGTCGACCAGCACGGACACCGGAACTACAACTGCCGTGGCTGAGAGTGAACCATCGGCGACACGGGACCGTTGTAGCGACCGGAGGGCGACGGGCCCTTCACCTACCTTGGGGGCGGGGGAGTTGAAAGTGCATCTACATGGCGTTGATGAGCCTGGACCCGACCGGGAAGGGCCGCAGGCGGTGACCATGCGCTGGAAGCGCCTCTCACGCATTCCACGCCTTCGAAGGCCGTCTGACCCCGAGTAACAACTGGCCATCAACAATCAGGATCCGCCGTTGAATTAACAGGCCCTCCCCTTGA
>NZ_JBEXCW010000100.1:0-25975 GCF_040605435.1 Streptomyces sp. NPDC005574 | reverse complement strand
ACCATCTCCATCTACCCTTTTTTAAAACTACTCTTCCCCAACCCCCCTACCTTCCCCACACCAGCCCGTTTTCGCGGGGGGGGCGCCCCGCCCGCCCCCCCCCCCGCCCCCGTGCACCACTTTCCGGAAGGACCGCCATGATCTCCACCCTCCTGTCCCGCCTGCGGAGCGGGGCGGACGGTGACCCCGCCCCCCGCCTCGCCTACGGCGCCGACTACAACCCGGAGCAGTGGCCCCGGGACGTGTGGGAGGAGGACGTCAGGCTGATGCGCGAGGCCGGCGTCAACGTCGTCTCCGTGGGGATCTTCTCGTGGGCCCGCATCCAGCCCAGCGCCGACGAGTGGGACTTCGCCTGGCTGGACGAGGTCATGGACCTGCTCCACCAGAGCGGCATCGGCGTCGACCTGGCCACCGCCACCGCCTCCCCGCCCCCGTGGCTCAGCACCGCCCACCCGGAGATCCTGCCGGTCACGGCGAACGGCGAGACCCTGTGGCCGGGCGCCCGCCAGCACTGGCGGCCCACCTCGCCCGTGTTCCGCGAGCACGCCCTGCGCCTGGTCCGCGCGATGGCCGACCGGTACAAGGACCACCCCGCGCTGGTCGCCTGGCACGTCTCCAACGAGCTGGGCTGCCACAACATCTACGACTACTCCGACGACGCGGCCCGCGCCTTCCGTCTGTGGCTGCGCGCCCGCTACGGCACGCTCGCCGACCTCAACCACGCCTGGGGCACGGCGTTCTGGTCGCAGCGCTACAGCGACTGGGAGCAGATCCTGCCGCCCCGGCTGGCCGCCTCGCACCCCAACCCGACGCAGCAGCTGGACTTCAAGCGGTTCTCCTCGGACGCCCTCAGGGACTACCTGCGCGCCGAGCGGGACGTCCTGCGCGAGCTCACCCCCGACGTGCCGGTCACCACGAACTTCATGGTGATGGGCGACACCAAGGGCATGAACTACCCGGACTGGGCGGAGGAGATCGACTTCGTCTCCAACGACCACTACGTCCACCCCGGCCCCCAGGACCGCGACGAGCTGTCCTTCTCCGCGAACCTCACCAGCGGCATCGCGGGCGGCCGCCCCTGGTTCCTGATGGAGCACTCCACCAGCGCCGTCAACTGGCAGCCCGTCAACGTCGCCAAGCGCCCCGGCGACCTGGCCCGCGACTCCCTGCTGCACGTGGCGCACGGCGCCGACGCGGTCTGCTTCTTCCAGTGGCGGCAGTCGTCGGCCGGCGCCGAGAAGTACCACTCGGCGATGGTCCCGCACGCCGGCCAGGACAGCGAGCTCTTCCGCGCGGTGGCCGGGCTCGGCGCGACCCTCAAGTCGCTCGCCCCCGTCGCCGGGTCCGAGCGGGAGCCGGCCCGGGTGGGCATCGTCTACGACTGGGACTCCTGGTGGGCGAGCGAGCAGGACTCGCACCCCACCTCCCTGCTCGACTACCGGCAGGAGGCGCTCGACTGGTACTCGGCGCTCCTGGGACTGGGCATCCGCGCCGACCTCGTCACCACCCGCGCCGACCTCACCCGCCACCAGGTGCTGATCGCCCCGGTGCTGCACATGGTGTCCGCGGACCTCGCGAAGGAACTGACGCGGTACACCGAACAGGGCGGCCACCTGATCACGACGTACTTCTCGGCCGTCGTCGACGAGAACGACCACGTCTGGCTCGGCGGCTACCCCGGCGCCCTGCGGGACCTTCTCGGCCTGCGCATAGAGGAGTTCGGCCCGCTGCTGCCCGGGGAGAGCGTCACCCTGGACGACGCGACCACCGGCAGCGTGTGGACCGACCGGATCACCGTCACCGCCCCGGAGACCGAGGTCCTGGCCCACTACAGCACCGGCGCCCAGGCCGGCCGCCCCGCCGTCACCCGGCGGCCGACGGGCGGCGGTTCGGCCTCCTACGTCTCCACCCGGCTGGGCGTCGAGGGCCTCACCGCCCTGCTGCCGCGCCTGCTCGAACCGGCCGGCGTGCAGAGCGAACTGCCCACCGGCGTCCGCGGACTGGTCGAGCTGACCGTCCGCAGGAACGCCGACAGCCGGTACCTGTTCCTCACCAACCGCACCGACACCACCGTGCGCGTACCCGGCCTCGACGCCGAGGTACTGCACGGCACCGCCCTGACCGACGGAGTCCTGACCCTCGGACCACGAGAGGTCGCCGTGCTCCGCCGGCCGACCGGCTGACCCACCCGCTGGACGCGCCACCCGCACGCACGACTCCTCCGGCGGCGCAGACCGTCGGAGGGCCGTCCCCTCCCTCCCCGGGTGGGAGGGAGGGGACATCGCAGCGACCACCTCACAGTTGGGAGCACACGATGGCACGCCGTACCCGCACCAGACGGACCCTCGGGGCCGCCGCACTGACGGCCCTGGCGACCGGGGCCGCCCTGCTCGGCGTCCCCGCACAGGCCGAGGCTGCCGCCTCCGTCACCGTGACGCCTGACCCGTCGTACAAGCAGCAGAAGTTCGAGGGCTGGGGCACCAGCCTGGTCTGGTTCGCGAACGCCACCGGCGACTACCCGCCGGCGATCCGCGAGAAGCTCGCCAGGCTGCTCTTCGGCGACGACGGCCTCGCGCTGAACATAGCCCGATACAACATCGGCGGCGGCAACGCGCCCGACGTGCCCGACTACCTGCGCGCCGGGGGTGCCGTCGAGGGCTGGTGGAAGGCGCCCGCGGGCACCACCCGCGAGGACACCGACTGGTGGAGCGCCGACGACCCGGCCGACTGGAACAAGAACGCCGACGCGACCCAGCGCTGGTGGGTGGACCGCATCAAGAAGGACATCACCCACTGGGAGGCGTTCAGCAACTCGCCGCCCTGGTTCATGACCGAGAGCGGCTACGTCTCCGGCGGCTTCAACGCCAACGCCGACCAGCTGAAGGCCGATTCGGTCGACGACTTCGCCGCCTACCTGGCCGGCGCGACCAAGCGGCTCGAGAAGGCCGAGCACATCAAGGTCGACACGCTCGACCCGTTCAACGAGCCCAACACCGGCTACTGGAGCACCCGTCTCGGCGCGGACGGACAGCCGGTCGCGGGTCGCCAGGAGGGCGCCCACATCGGCCCCGAACTCCAGCAGAAGGTCCTCGCCGCACTGGCCCCCGAGCTGAAGAAGGCCAAGGTCAAGGCGGACATCTCGGCGATGGACGAGACCAACCCGTCCCTCTTCGCGACGAACTGGAACTCCTACTCGCAAGACTCCCGCGACCTGGTCGACCAGATGAACGTCCACACCTACGGCACCGGGCAGCGCACCACCGTGCGTGACCTGGCGAAGGCCGCGGACAAGCCGCTGTGGATGAGCGAGGTCGAGGGCGACTGGGGCGACGGGCAGAGCTTCACCGACATGCGGCCGGGCCTCGGCCTCGCCCAGCAGATGGTGAACGACCTGCGTGAACTGGAGCCCACGGCCTGGGTGTTCTGGCAGCCGGTCGAGGACTACGACAACATGAAGCCGGGCGGCGAGTCCGCCAAGGGCGGCAACTGGGGCAGCATCCAGCTCCCGTTCAGCTGCAACTCCACGGACACACTCCAGTCCTGCCCCATCCACACCAACACCAAGTTCGACACCGCGCGCAACTTCACGCACTTCATCAAGCCCGGCGACAAGCTGATCAAGACGAACGACACCTCCAGCGCCGCCGCCGTCACGGCGAACGGCAAGGGCGCCTCGCTCGTCCACGTCAACAACACCACCGAGGCCCGCACGGTCACCGTCGACCTGTCCAAGTTCGGCACCGTCAGCCGGAAGGCGACCGTGACCCCGGTCGTCACCAGCGCCGACGGCAAGCTCCAGAAGCAGGCGCCGATCAAGGTCAGCGACCGCACCGCCACGTTCACCGTGCCCGCCCAGTCGGTCACGTCCTTCACCATCACCGGCGTCTCCGGCGTCGCGAAGGACGCCCCGCTGATCCGCAAGGGCCACACCTACACCCTGACCGGCGTGCAGAGCGGCAAGGCGGTCACCGTCACGGCCGACGGCACGCACCTGGCCATCGGCTCCGGCAACGGCAGCACCGCGCAGCAGTGGCAGCTCGACGCCCGCTACGGCGAGACCGGCGCCCGTCAGCGCTACGTCTTCGCCAACCCGGCGGAGGGCAAGCGCCTGGCCGTCCGGGACAACGTGCCTGTGGTGGAACCCGACACCGGCACGCGCGACGCCGCCACCGAGTGGATCATGTCGACCACCGGCGACGGCACCTGGACCCTGGTCAACCAGGCCACCGGCCGCGTCCTGGAGGTCGGCGGCCAGGCCACGAACGAGGGCGCGGCCGTCACCACCTGGCAGCCCAACTCCGGCTCCAACCAACGCTGGACCATCACGGACGTGACCGACCAGAAGACCGGCGACTGACGACCGACCCCCGCAGTGCGCCCCCATCGCCGACGGCCCCGACCGGTTTCCCGACCGGTCGGGGCCGTCGGCGTGTTCGGGGGAATGCGCGGTGCGGGTTCAAGTACGAGGTGTGGCGCGGTGGTCTGTCCTGCGCCGGCGCTGGGAGATCTGAGCTGCGGCCTCCCCGCTCAGGGGCGTGGCATGCCGCCGTGGGGGCTCTCGACCACGAGGGACAGTGATCCTTCGACGACGTAGGGGTGGTCGGGGAAGTGGTCGACGTGCAGATGGCCGCCGTCCTCGGCGGCCGCCACGGACCGCACGTCGTCCGCGAGGACCGCCCTCCCGTCGCGGTCGCCGCCGCTGATCACGAGGACTCGTCGCGAGGGGTCCACGACGATCAGGACGCCCGCACCGGGGGTGCGCCTGATCTCGACGCCCACCAGGGTTTCGCCGGCTTCGGGTGGGGAGGACTCGACGAAGCCCTCACCGCCGGCTATGGCGTCGGCCAAGGCGGCAAGCTGCTTCGCCGAAGCGGTGAGGGTCACTTCGCGGTACAGCGGATCGGACGTCAGGCGCACAACGGGCACTCCTTCGCGGTCAGGTGGTCATGGTGGCATCGAAGGGCGAGCCCGCACCCACCGATGTCCGAGCCCCCGACCGAGCGGTCAGCCGTACCGGCTCACACCCTCGGCCGCAGCCAAACGGGTCCACATCGCCGTACCGGCGAACCCACAGCGGCACGAGCGGCGTTACACAGGAACCACCCCACACCTGAAAGGCACCGCCGATGCACCGCACCACGCTCCTCGCCGTCTGCGCCCTCATCACCGCCGCGGCGACCGGATTCCTCGCCACCACCGCCATCCGCAACCGATAGCCCCATCGGCCCACGCGGGCAACGCACTTCGGGCCCGCGACCCCGTGGGAGGGCCGCTCGCGCCGCTGGACGTCGCCGCCTCCAGCCCCGGACCGGCCTTCCCCCAGCCCCGGTCCGACACCTGAGACCTGACAGCGAAGAGGTCGAACGGGCGCTCAGGACGGACGAGTTACGAGATGTGCCGCGCGGCCGTCGCCTGTCCGTCGAACGTCGGGCGGCGGCCGGCCGCGGCCTGCTCTTCTGATGTCGGCCGCGTCCCGGTCGACCGCGCGCCCGTGTTCCAGTCCAGGCGCAGGACCGCGAGGTCGTCGGTGTGCCGGTCGGCGTTGAGCGTGCGGGTGCGGGCGATGAGCTGGTCCAGGTGGGTTCCCGGGTCCGGCGTGTGGATCGCGTCGACGATGCCGAGGAGTCCCTCGACGCCGAGACGCCCGTCGTCGGCGGTGTCCGCGAAGCCCTCGATGAGGCCGTCGGTGTAGGCGATCAGCGCGCCGCGGGCGGGCAGGGCGAGCGTGGTCGCCGGCCACTTGCCCAGTCCCGGTGCGATACCGAGGGCGATGCCGTGGGCCGCGGCGACCTCCTGCACACCGCCCGGGGTGACGAGCAGCGGCTCGTGATGGCCGGCCAGGTGCAGGGTGGCGGTGGCGCTGCCCGGATCGAGGGTGATCAGGGTGCAGGTGGTGAAGAGGTCACTGCCGGTGCGTTCGGCGATGTGGATCTGCTCCAGCAGGTGCAGCAGCTGCTGGTCACGGTGCCCGCCGAGAGTCAGCGCCCGCCAGGCGATGCGCAGGCACACCCCGAGAGCGGCCGCGTCGGGGCCGTGGCCGCTGACGTCCCCGATGACGGCGTGCACCTGCCCGTCGTCGGTCTGCACGACGTCGAGGAAGTCACCTCCGAGCAGCGCCTGCGCCCGCCCCGGGTAGTAACGGCTGGAAGCGGTGACGGCGGCCGAGGACAACAGGGGCTCGGGCAGCAGTCCGCGTTCCAGGCGGGCGTTCTCCTGCGCCCGCAGCCGGCCGATCTGCAGCGCCGCGTTCGCGCGCTCGGCCTGCTTTCGCTGGACGGCGTAGCGGACGGCACGCTGCATCAGGTCCGGTTCGACCTTGCCCTTGATGAGGTAGTCCTGCGCGCCGGCGGCCAGCGCCTCGACTCCCGCGTGGGGTTCGTCCAGGCCGGTCAGGACGATGATGGCGGCCTCGGTGTGGGGCTGCACCGCCTGGACGGTCTGCACGCCGGACGCGTCCGGGAGGTGCAGGTCGAGCAGGATGCAGTCGACGGAGGCCGCCGCGAGCGTGCGGCGGGCCTCGGCGGCCGTACGGCAGCGCGCGAGGGTGTGCGGGAGACCGGTGTCGTAGAGGAGTTCCTCGACCAGGAGGGCGTCTCCGTCGTCGTCCTCCACGAGCAGGATGCGGTACTGCTCCGCGCGGCCTGCGGCCTGATCGGTCACGGCTGCGTCCTTCTCTCCGGGGCCTCGGCGGCCTCGACTGCGGGAAGGGTGAGGACGATACGGGTGCCCTGCTGGTGGTCGGGGTCGATCCGGATGGTGCCGCCGTGGAACTCCACGATCTTCTTGCACATGGCCAGGCCGATGCCGGTGCCCGGGTAGGCGTCCTTGGTGTGCAGTCGCTGGAAGAGGATGAAGACCTTCTCCTGGAACTCCGGGGCGATGCCGATGCCGTTGTCGGTGACGGCGAACTCCCATATCCCGTCCGCCGAGGCGGCGCTGACATGGATGCGCGGCGGCCGGTCGGCGCTGCGGAACTTGATGGCGTTGGACAGCAGGTTCTGCCAGAGCATCGTCAGTTGCGTGGTGTCTCCCACGACGGTGGGCAGCGTGTCGTGGGTGATCTCGGCGTCGCTCTCCTCGAGGGCCACACTCAGGTTGTCGAGGGTCTTGCCGAGGACCTCGTCGAGGTCGACGGTCCGGTGGTCGTTGTGCACGCGGCCGACCCGGGAGAAGGCAAGCAGGTCGTTGATGAGGACCTGCATACGGTTGGCGCCGTCGACGGCGAAGGCGATGTACTGGTCGGCGCGTTCGTCGAGCTGGTTCCCGTAGCGCCGCTGCAGGAGCTGGGTGAAGCTGGACACCTTGCGCAGCGGTTCCTGCAGGTCGTGCGAGGCGACGTAGGCGAACTGCTCCAGCTCGGTGTTCGACCGCTTGAGGTCCGCCGCCTGCTCGTCCAGGAGGGTGCGGGACGCCTCGGCCAGCTCCAGTTCCTCCACCAGGCGCCGGCGCATCGACTCCACGTCCGAGGACAGCTGCCGCAGGTCGGCGGGGCCGGTGCCGGCGAAGGACAGGTCGAAGCGGCCGCTCGCGACCTCCCGTGCCTCGAAGCCGAGCCGCGTGAGCGGGCCGGTGACGCCACGCCGTAGCCCTTCGAAGACGGCGAACGCCACCAGGACGATGACGACGGCGATGACGGTGAACATCCAGTTCCGCAGCTTCACCGCGTGCCGCAGGTCACGCCCGGCCGCTTGCCGCTCGCTCTCCAGGTGGGCCTGCTGGCGCGCCAGGGCCCGCCGCAGCGAGTCGAAGGTGGCCTTGCCCTCCGACGCCCGCTCCGTGGCCAGGCTCACCGCCTTCGCGGCCGGGGCGGCGGAGATCGGGCCGGCCGTGCGCGCCTGCCAGGAGGCGGCCAGTTCGTCCACCTCGGCGAGGTCGGCGCGGGCCCGGGCGTCACCGGACAGCAGGGGCCGCAGGCGCCTGAGGGCGGTCCGCTCGTCGGCCGTGCCCTTCGTGTACGGCTGGAGGAAGTCGCGTCGGCCGGACAGTCCGTAGCCGCGGATGCCGGTCTCCTGGTTGATCAGGGCCTGTTCCAGACGCATGGAGCCGATCAGGGCGGGAGATCGTCTGTCGACCAGCTCGGAGGTGATCTGAGAGGTACGCCACATCGCCCAGCCGCCCAGCGACCCGAGCACCGCCAGCACGATCAGCGTGACCGAGACCCCCGCCCACAGCCAGCGGCGGGTCGTCCAGTGGGAGAACGCGCTCTCGGCGCCGGACGACTTGCTGTTCATCGGGGTGCGCTGCTCCTTCGTGTTCCGTGACCGCGACCGGGTGCGCGGCAGGGCAACTGTACCGGGGGCCCGACAACACATGTTGTCTCCGGTGAGATCGACGCCGTAGGGTGAGCCCATGCCTGGCCCCGCCTCGATTCCGCACACACCAGGTGGAGAGATGGCCGCTCTCGTCATACAGATGGTGGACGAGTTGGCGCGCCGCCTCGAACACGACTCCGCCCACGCGCTGACGGAGTCCCGTGGAGCCGTCGAAGACGCCCGGGAGCGCGCCCTGGTGCGTCTGCGGGTCCTCGCCGACGTCAGACAGGCCGCCCGGCATCTGGAGGACCAGACCGCCCACGCCGCCGCCGCGAGCGGCGCCGGGTATCCGGAGATCGGCCAGGCCGTGAGCATGAGCCGGCAGGGAGCCCGGCGCCGCTGGCCCGGTCTGATCAGCCACAGCACCCCCCGCCCCGCCCCCCACCCCACCCCCCGGAGCTCTTGACTCATGGCCGCCGCCGCAACCCGCCCCTACGACGTCCTGCTGGTCGAAGACGACATCGCCGACGCCATGCTCATCCAGGACGCCCTCTCCGAGCGCGGCACCCGTAACCTCACGCAGGTTCCCGACGGTGTCGCGGCGCTGGACTACCTGCGCGACCCGGAGAACGCGCGGCCCGACCTCATCGTGCTCGACCTGAACATGCCGCGGATGAACGGCCGGGAGTTCCTCGCCGTGGTGAAGGAGGACGCCGACCTGCGGACCATCCCGGTCGTCGTCCTCACCACCTCCGCCGCCCCGGACGACGTCACCGGCGCCTACCACCACCACGCCAACGCCTACGTCACCAAGCCGGTGAACCTGGAGGAGTTCGAGGCGGCGGTCCGCAGCATCGACGCGTTCTACCTCGACATCGCGGTCAAGCCCCCGAAGCCGTAGCGCACACCGGAAGCGGGCCGTGCCGCCGCGCCCACGGCGGCACGGCCCGCACGGCTCGTTCGCACTGCTCACCCACTTCGCGCGGGCCGCCCGGTTCGTACAATCCGCTCGCCTCCGGCAGGCGCGTCGCGGGCGGAGCGCGCAACTCCGTTCCGCTCCGGGCCCCTTGACGAGTACACGTACTCACGCAAAGAATGACCCCGCTCGCTCTGACAACGTTGTCTGGCTTCCGGGAGGCGTTCCGCCCATGCGATGGACCCGACGAATGCGCGCCGCCGGGACGGTGGTCGCGGCGGCCGCCCTGTTCGGCGCCGCCCTGGTGACTCCCGCGGCCCAGGCGGCCGCGCAGGACACCCGACTCACCGACCTCGTCAACCCGTTCATCGGGACCCAGAACGAGGGCAACACCTATCCGGGGGCGGCCGTCCCGTTCGGGATGGTGCAGTTCTCACCGGACACCGGTCACAACACCGGTTACGACTACGCCCAGAACCACATCCGCGGCTTCTCGCTCGTCCATCTCTCCGGCGTCGGGTGCGGCCTCGGCGGCGACCTGCCCGTGCTGCCGACCACCGGTGACGTCACGGAGACGGACTACGCCAGGTACGAGGCGGAGTTCAGCCACGACGCGGAGCAGGCCGGCCCCGGCTACTACAAGGTCGGCCTGAAGACGGGCATCGACGCCGAGTTGACCGCGACCGCGCGCACCGGCGTGCAGCGCTACACCTTCCCCGCCACCGGCAAGGCCAACGTCCTTCTCAACGCGGGCCAGTCACTGCACCGGACGGTCTCCACCAAGGTCGAGATCCTGGACAGCCGGACCGTGCGCACCGCGATCACGGGCAGCGGGTTCTGCCAGGACACCAAGCCGTACACCGTCTACACGATCACCCGCTTCGACCGCCCGTTCACCGCCCACGGCACCTGGAACGGCTCCACCGTCACCGACGGGTCGAAGAGCGGACGCGACGGCGCCTACGTCCGTTTCGACACCACCAAGGACCGCACGGTCGAGGCGACGACCGCCCTCTCGTACGTCGACGCCCGCGGCGCCGCCCTCAACCTCCGTGCCGAGGGCGGCCGTTCCTTCGACCAGGTGCGCGGTGCCGCCCGGCGGGCCTGGGAGGACCGGCTGGACGACGTACGCGCGCAAGGCGGCAGCGACACCCTGCGGCGCACCTTCTACTCCTCGCTGTACCGGTCGTTCCTCGCGCCCAACATCGGCAGTGACGCCGACGGCCGCTACACCGGCTGGGACCAGAGGATCCACCGCGCGCGGGGGTTCACGTACTACCAGAACTGGTCGCTGTGGGACACCTACCGCACCCAGTCCCAGCTCCTGTCCCTGCTGGCGCCGCGCGAGGCCCGCGACATGGCGATCTCCGTCATCAAGATCGACGAGGAGAGCGGCTGGCTGCCCAAGTGGGGCTACGGCACGGTGGAGACGAACATCATGACCGGCGACCCGGTCACCCCGTTCCTCACCAACGCCTACCAGCAGGGCCTGCTGAAGGGCTACGAGGAGCGGGCCTACCGCGCCCTGCGGAAGAACGCGGACGGCGTGCCGCCCGCCGACTCGCCGGCCGTGGGCCGGGAGGCCGACAAGGAGTACGTCGCCGGGGGTTTCGCGCCCTACATCCATGATCGCCCGCATGTGAAGCCCGGCGACTCCGACTACGACCACGGCGCCTCCGCGACACTGGAGTACGCGCTGTCGGACGCGATGCTCGCGGCCATGGCCCGCGACCTCGGCCACTTCGCGGACGCCGCGCGTTACTCCGCCCGGGCCCAGAACTACCGCAGGATCTTCGACTCCTCGACCGGCTTCTTCCGCGCGCGCGACGCCTCCGGCGCCTTCACCGGACCGGACGACCCGGCCCGCAGCGAGGGTTTCCACGAGGGCACCGCCTGGCAGTACCAGTGGCTCGTACCGCAGGACCTGCCGGGCATGGTCGACCTGATCGGCGGCAAGCAGGCCGCGAACGACCGGCTGGACTCCTTCTTCGCCTACGACCAGTTGGTGCGTGACCCCGCCAAGACCGCGCGCGAGGTGTGGGTCAACGGCCCCTATGACTACTACAACGCGGACAAGTACAACCCGCAGAACGAACCCGACCTGATCGCCCCGTACACCTACCTCTCCACCGGCCAGCCGTGGAAGACCACCGACGTGGTGCACGCGGCGCTCACGCTGTTCACCGACGCGCCGACGGGGATGACGGGCAACGACGACCTCGGCACGATGTCCGCCTGGAACGTGCTGTCGTCGATCGGTGTCTTCCCGGTGCAGCCGGGCTACGACACCTGGGGTCTGTCCACCCCGGTCTTCTCCCGGGTCGACCTCACGCTGGACCGGCGTTACTACCCGCACGGGGCGCTCACGGTGACGGCTCCCGGCACCTCCGACAGCCGCCACTACATCCAGTCGGCCCGCGTCGACGGCTCCGCGTACGGCCGGACGTACCTGACGACCGGCGCGCTGCGGGACATCCGGTCGCTCGCGTTCACGGTCGGCGGCGAGCCGTCCGCCTGGGGAACGGGCGCCCAGGCGGGGCCGCCCGCGCTGAACCGGTCCACGACCGGCGACCGGGGGTGACCCCGCTCTGCCCCCGCTGGACTGAGCCGTGGCCGCCGTGGCCGCGGACAGGACCTCAACCGAGTTACTGACGAAGGGTGTTCGGAGGCGGGCCGCCCATGGCGGTGACCCGCCTTCGTGCGCCCGCCGGGCGGTCGTGACGGCCCGCCTCCGCACGCCGGCCTCTTCACGTTTCGTACACCTGGGGGACACCGCATGATCATGTCCGGTATGCTCCAGGCGCTTCATTCGTACCACTGAGGGGGGATTCCTCATGCGTATCCGTCACACCCTGGCCGCGGTCGCCGCAGCGGGCACGCTGGCCGTCATAGCCGCCGGCCCCGCGCAGGCCACCGAGTACTCGTCCGCGCTGAAGCTCAAGGGCGTGCAGTACGACGCCCCGGGCAGCGACTCCAACAGGTGCAGCGGCGGCAACACCAAGAACGAGTACCTGACCATCAAGAACTACTCCCGCACCAAGACCGTCAACCTCCTGGGGTATGTCGTCAAGGACGCCGCGGGCAACGAGTTCACCTTCGACTCCAGCCACAAGCTGGAGCCCGGTGACTATGTGAAGCTGCGCGGCGGCCGCGGCACCGACTCCGATGCCGGCAACGTCGTCTACCGCCAGAACTGCAACTTCATCTGGAACAACGACAAGGACACCATCTACCTGGTGAAGCCCACCGGTTCCCGGGCCGACGTCCACTCGTACACCAAGCGCGCCGACGACCGCGACGGCAACGGCTACATCACCTTCCACGGCTGATCCCGCCCGGTTCCGGCCCGCCTCCCCCTCTCGCGCGACGGCGCGGGAGGGGGACGGCACGTGGCCGGACGACCGCGGTGGCGGAGCCGTACGGTCATCGCAGCCTGTGCAGTGCCTGTTCCAGGCCCTCGAGCAGGAGTTCGAGCGCACCGGGGTAGGCGCTGCGGGACATGGTGTCCTCCAGGGCGGCGGTCGACGCCGCGATGTGCGGGTAGGTCTCCTTCGGCAGGCGGGCGTACGTGGCTCCCCAGGCCGCCAGGCCGCCGCACCGGTCGAGTGCATCGCCGACACCCGCGTGCATCTGACGTACGTCGACGGGGTCCGCGTCCACGCGGCGGCCAACGCGTAGGCGCACCGGCTCGGTTGACCGAGCCGGTGTGGTCTCCGGCCGGCCGTCGCGCCGGTGATCGCCGAGTCGGCCGGCGACGGGTGGCTTCGCGCCGCTGCCGCCCTGCCTGCCGTCGGGTGCCCGCTTCAGTGCTCGCGGTGTGCGGAAGCCGGGTCATGGACGAGTCCGGGCCCCTCGGTACGGGCCGCCTCCGTGCGAGCGGAGTCACGTGCGGCGGCCACCATCACGGCGAGCCCGCACAGGACGATGCCGGCGCCGACGTACAGCGGAGCGGTGTAGCCGAGGCCGCTGCCGATGGCGAGGCCGCCGAGCCAGGCACCCACGGCGTTGCCGACGTTGGAGGCGGACACGTTGGCGCTCGCGGCCAGCGGCACCCCGTGGGCGTGGTCGGTGACCCGGGTGATGAAGCCGGGCACACCGGCGAACCCGAACAGTCCCGTCAGGAAGACCAGGACCACCGACGCGACCTGGCCGGCTGCCAGCAGTCCGAACAGGGTGAGGGTGACGGCGAGACCGGCCAGGGACACGATCAGGGTGAGTTCACGATCGCGGTCGGCACCCCGGCCGCCGACCAGGTTGCCGATCACCAGGCCGCTGCCGTACACCACGAGCAGCCAGGCGACATCGGTGCTGGAGAAGCCCGAGACCCGGGTGAAGGTGTACGCGAGGTAGGTGAACGCGCCGAACATACCGCCGTAGCCGAGCGCGGTGGCGACGAGGGTCAGCCAGACCTGCCGGGAGCGGAAGGCGCGCAGTTGGGCGCGCAGTCCGTCCGCCCGGTCACCGGACGTACCGGAACTGCCGGGAGGACGGGCCCGGTTGGCGTCGCCCGCCCAGCCCGGAACCAGTACGGCGATGGCGACGCCGGCGAGGACACCGATGCCGGTGATCGCCCAGAAGGTGGCGCGCCAGCCCCAGCGTTCGCCGATCAGGGCGCCGAACGGCACGCCCAGTACGTTGGCGAGGGTGAGTCCGCCGAACATCACCGCCACCGCTCTCGACGCCCGTTCGGGGGCGACCATGCGTCGTGCGACGAGTGAGCCGAGGCCGAAGAACGAGCCGTGGCACAGGGCGGCGACGACGCGTCCGAGCAGCATGACCGGGTAGTTCGGTGCGACGGCGGACAGGAGGTTGCCGGCGACGAACAGCGCCACGAGCCCGACGAGGACCGCCTTGCGGGGCAACCGGGCGGTGGCGGCGGTCACGAGGATGGCACCGGCCGCGACCGTCAGGGCGTACCCGGAGATCAACCGGCCGGCCGCCGCCTCGGACACCGCCAGGCTCCGCCCCACCTGCGGGAGCAGACCCGCGATCACGAACTCGCTCAGACCGATGCCGAAACTACCGAGCGCGAGCGCGACGAGCCCGGCGGGCATCCGCCGTGCGTGACCGACCGGTTGGAGGTTCATCTCACCATCATCGGGGGCGACGGCTGAGACCCCGAGCCCGACCCGGAGGTGTCACCGCCCATTCAACGCTGCGTGTCGGTGAGGCAGTTGGCCGGCCTGCGATCAGCGTCAGGCCAGTATGCCGGTGAGCGCCTCGGCGTTCACCATGCGGGCGATGCGCCGGAGGCCGAGCCAGCTGTCGGGGAACACCGACTCCTCCACCAGGGCGGCGTGGGCCCGCGCGTCCGGGTCGGCACAGGCGTCCGCGCACACGACGACCTCGTACCCGACGTCGTAGGCCCAGCGCGCGGTGGACAGGACCGTGCCGGAGGTGGCCACGCCGCCGAGGACGATCCGGCGGATGCCGGCCACCTGCAGGCGCTCGTGCAGGTCGGTGGTGGCGAAGGCGCCAAGGGTGCGTTTGCCCAGCACCGGCTCGTCGCCGGCCGGACCGAGCAGGGGGTGGAACCCCTCTCGCATGGCCTCGTGCGTGACATGGAGGACGGGTGTGCCCGCCGCGCGGACGGCGGCGAGGGCGCACGCCGCCCGGTCGGCGACACCGGGGTCGTGGCTGTAGTTCTCGACGATGTGGGTGGCGTAGTCGAGCGCCAGAAAGGCGGTCGGGCTCGGGTCGGCTCCGTTGGCCAGGGTCATGGGAACTCGGCTTCCTTCATGAGGGGACCGTCGATGGTCGCGGGCGCGACACCTCGGGACATCCGGACTTCCGCCGGGAGGCGGACCGCCGTACCAGAGCACGTCCGCGGAATACGGAGAGCGCGCCCCGGTTAAGCTAGCATGAAGCGGAGAGAGCGCCCCGTTTACTGTTCCGGCTGGAGGAGATCGCATGGGAGACGAGCCGCGGCCGCTGCGGGCCGACGCCCGCCGCAACCGGGACCGGCTGCTGGAGGTGGCGCGAACGGCGTTCGCCGCGGAGGGAGTCGCGGTACCGCTCGATGAGATCGCGCGCAGGGCCGGCGTGGGGCCGGGGACTCTGTACCGCCACTTCCCCACCAAGGAGTCACTGCTCGAAGCGGTCGTCCGTGAACGCCTCCGGCGCCTGATCGAGCACGCCGAGACGTTGCGGGACGGCGAGGATCCGGCGGCCCTGTTCGCCGTGCTGGACCGGGTGGTCGGGGACGCGGCCGCGAAGGCGGATCTCGTCGACACCCTCGCGGGCGCCGGGGTCGAACTGCGGACGGCGCTGGCCGCGGACGTCACCCGGCTCCACGAGGAGATCGGCCATCTCCTGGTCCGCGCCCAGGCCGGCGGCGCGGTCCGCGGCGACATCACCGTCGCCGATCTCATGGCCCTGCTGGGCGGGGTGCTGCACGCCCTGCGCCACCTCGGTTCCGACGCCTCCGGCGGGACCGTTCTGGCCGTGCTGTACGACGGGCTGCGGGCGACCGGCGCCCGCGCCGCCGACAGGTGAGCCGAGCGCCTGCCGGTGGGGCGAGCACCAGGTCGCCAAGGGGCGTGCCGCGATCCGGCCCTTGCGTCGCGCGGGGTCGAAGCTGACCTCACCGCCTCCCGCAGGACCGTACTCGGATTCCTCTACCGTACAAACGCACATGCCATGCCACACAGGTAATGATCCAGCTCATGCGAAGCAACAGATGACTTTACCCTCGCATCTGCGGCATTATCATCGACACATGCACACCTACCGGACTGGAGAAGCCCCGGCCGCACCGGGGGCCCGCGCCGACACCCGCGCCGCCTCCGCCCGGCGGTTGCCGTGACGACGTCGGCCTCCGTGGTCGTCGAAGGACCGTAGACGAGTCCGTGAGGACCAGAGGGAGTTCAACCGTGATGACCCGTTCCGCTCGCCGGACCCGCCGGACCCTGCAGGTGACCGGCGTGGGTGCCGCCGCCCTGCTGGTCCTGAGCGCCTGCTCGTCCTCCGACTCGGATTCCTCCAAGGCGCCCGACACCTCAGCGCCGGACTCCGCCTCCGCCAAGGTGTCGGGCGAGGTGACCGTGTTCGCGGCGGCCTCGCTGAAGGAGAGCTTCACGACGCTCGGCAAGGACTTCGAGAAGGCCCACCCGGGCACGAAGGTGACGTTCAGCTTCGGCGGCAGCGACGCCCTCGCCGCGAGCATCACCGGCGGCGCACCCGCGGACGTGTTCGCGGCGGCCAGCCCCAAGACGATGGCGATCGTGACGGGCGAGGGAGACGCCGAGGGCACCCCCGCCACCTTCGTGCGCAACCGGCTGGAGATCGCCACACTGCCGGGCAACCCAGACAAGATCGCCTCACTGAAGGACCTCACCAGGTCGGGCCTGAAGGTGGTGCTGTGCGACAAGACGGCGCCGTGCGGCGCCGCCGCCCAGAAGGCCCTCGACGCGAGCAGGCTGAAGCTCACCCCCGTCTCCTACGAGCAGGACGTCAAGTCCGCCCTGAACAAGGTCGTCCTGAAGGAGGCGGACGCCGCGGTCGTCTACCGGACCGATGTGAAGGCCGCGGGTGACAAGGTGGTGGGCGTGGACTTCCCCGAATCGGCCGACGCCGTCAACGACTACCCGATCGCCCTCCTCAAGGACGCCCCGCACGCGGCCGCCGCCAAGGCGTTCGTCGCGCTGGTGCGGTCCGCCGAGGGCCGGCAGGTCCTGACCGGGGCCGGGTTCCTCAAGCCGTGACCTCCCCGTCCGGCCCCCCGCCCCGGGACAGGGCTGCCGCCGCGGACACCCTGACCGGTGGCCCGCGGCGCCGCCGCGTCCGGGGCGGTGCCCCGCTGCCCCTTCTGCTGCCCGCACTGGTCGGGCTGGCGTTCCTGGCCCTCCCCCTCGTCGCCCTGGTGATCCGGGCCCCCTGGCGCAGCATGGCCGACCTGCTGACCAGCCCCGAGGTGTGGCAGGCGCTCCAGCTGTCGCTCCTGTGCGCGACCGCGGCGACCGCCGTGAGCCTCGTGCTCGGGGTGCCGCTGGCCTGGCTGCTGGCGCGGGTCGAGTTCCCCGGGCGGGGCCTCGTGCGCGCCCTGGTGACGCTGCCGCTCGTGCTGCCGCCGGTGGTCGGCGGTGTCGCCCTGCTGATGGCGCTGGGCCGCAACGGCGTGGTGGGGCGGTGGCTGGACTCCTGGTTCGGGATCACCCTGCCGTTCACCACCGCCGGGGTCGTGGTCGCGGAGGCCTTCGTGGCGATGCCGTTCCTGGTGATCAGCGTCGAAGGGACCCTGCGGGCGGCCGACCCGCGCTACGAGGAGGCGGCGACGACGCTGGGCGCCTCCCGCTTCACCGCGTTCCGCCGGGTGACCCTGCCGCTCATCGCCCCCGGCATCGCGGCCGGCGCGGTCCTGGCGTGGGCGCGGGCGCTCGGCGAGTTCGGTGCCACGATCACCTTCGCCGGCAACTTTCCCGGCCGTACCCAGACCATGCCGCTCGCCGTCTACCTCGCCCTCCAGAACGACCCGGAGGCGGCGATCGCGCTGAGCCTGGTCCTGCTCGCGGTGTCGATCGCGGTGCTCGCGGGACTGCGCGACCGGTGGACGACCGCCTCATGACCGGCGCCGGCAAGACCCTGCGAGCCGGACGGGACGCCGCCGGCGCCTCCGGAGCGGCCGGCGCCGGACTCGACGTCCGACTGGTCGTCGAGCGCGGCTCCTTCCGCCTCGACCTGGCCCTGACGGCGGCGCCCGGCGACGTCGTGGCCCTGCTCGGCCCCAACGGCGCCGGCAAGACGACCGCCCTGCGCGCGCTCGCCGGCCTCGTCCCACTCACCGGCGGCCATCTCCGGCTGGACGGCGCCGAGTTGGACCGTACGCCACCGGAGTCCCGCCCGGTCGGCGTCGTCTTCCAGGACTACCTGCTCTTCCCGCACCTGTCCGCGCTCGACAACGTGGCCTTCGGACCCCGCTGCCACGGGGTGGGCAAGGCGGAGGCCCGCGCCCAGGCCGCCGAGTGGCTGGACCGGATGGGCCTCGCCGAGCACGCCGGGGCCAGACCCCGGCGCCTCTCCGGCGGCCAGGCCCAGCGCGTCGCCCTCGCCCGCGCCCTGGCCACCCGTCCCCGGCTGCTGCTCCTCGACGAACCCCTCGCCGCCCTCGACGCCCGTACCCGCCTCGACGTACGGGCCCAACTGCGCCACCATCTGGCGGACTTCGAGGCGGTCGCGGTACTCGTCACCCATGATCCGCTGGACGCGATGGTGCTGGCCGACCACCTCGTGGTCATCGAGGAGGGCCGCATCGTCCAGGAGGGCACACCGGCCGACATCGCCCGCCACCCGCGCACCGACTACATCGCCCACCTCGTCGGCCTCAACCTGTACCGGGGGGAGGCCCGGGGACACACGGTCCACGTCGGGGACGGCCCCGGCATCACGACGACGGAGGAGCTCACCGGCCCGGTCTTCGTCGCCTTCCCGCCCAGCGCGGTCACCCTGCACCGGGAGCGCCCCACGGGCTCCAGTGCCCGCAACCTGTGGCGCTGCGAGGTCGCCGGCCTGGAGACCCACGGCGACCAGATCCGGGCCGCCCTGACCGGCGAACTGCCGCTGGCGGCCGACCTCACCACGCTCGCCGCGGCAGAACTCGACCTGCGCACCGGCGCGCCGGTGTGGGCCACGGTCAAGGCCGTCCAGACCCACGCCTACCCCGCCTGACGGCTTCACCATGGGGCACGCCGTCAAGCGGGGGCGGCCGGTCGGCCGCCCCCGCCTCGGCGACGCACACGACGGCCGCCGGATGCCGGCCTGAAGAGGACCTCGCGCTGGACAGATAGTCTGCGCGCAGATAATCTCTACGCAGAGATTCAGTCGGAGAACTGGGGAGACATCTGATGTGGACGTACGAGCACAGCACGGAGACCGACGCCGCGCCGGAGGCGATCTGGCGGCTGTGGGCCGATGTCGAGAACTGGGGCAAGTGGAACGCCGACATCGAGTCCATCGAGATCAGCGGACCGTTCACGGCGGGCACCGAGATCGTGATGAACCCGGCCGGGCCGGAGCCGGTGCGCCTGCGCGTCGCCGAGGCACGACCCGGTGAACAGTTCGTCGACGAGGCGCGGTTCGACGGCCTGGTGCTGCGCACGGTCCACCGGCTCGACGCGGGAGAACGCCTGCGCACCCGGGTGACGTACCGCATGGAGATCACCGGTCCCGCGGCCGACGAGGCCGGCCCCGAGATCGGCCCGGCCGTGACCGCCGACTGGCCCGCCACCATGGCCGCCCTCGTGGAACGCGCGCTGGGCTGATGTCCCTCGCTCCGGGCGAGAGCCCCGGCTTCCTGCTCTGGCACGCCACCCTGCGCTGGCAGCGCGCCGTCACCGCCGCGCTCGCGCCGCTCGGCCTCACCCACGTCCAGTTCGTCCTGCTGGCCTGCGCCTGGTGGCTCAACGGGCAGGGCGACCGGCCCAACCAGCTGGCTCTCGCCCGGCAGGCGGGCACCGACGTCAAGATGACCTCGCAGGTGCTGCGCGCCCTGGAGACCAAGGGGTTGATCGAGCGCGAGGTCGATCCCGCCGACACCCGCGCGAAGCGGCTCCGGGTCACCGAGGCCGGGGCCGAGCTCGCACCACGCGCGATCGCCGCCGTCGAGGAGGCCGACGCCCTCTTCTTCGAGCCGGTCGCCGTCGACGCCACGATCGACCTGCTCGGCCGCCTGGCCGGCCGGGGGGACTGACCGGACCCGTCACGTTCTCCGCCCCGGGTTCGTCACAGGAGTGACGACAGCACAACGGATGCGAGAGGCGTACAGACAGGGAAGCTCAGCCGAACGCGGCACGGACCACCACCGGCTCTCGGAAGCCCCAACCCGCTCAGGCTCGTCCCCGAACTCGGCTTTTTGGCAGGGGCGTTGTACAAGGCGGTCGGCAACGGATCCGTGCCGCAGACCACGATCGACCTGATCCAGCTGCGTGCCGGGCAGATCGTCGGCAACACCTACCTGACCGTCATGCACACCGAGAGCCTGCGCAGGGCCGGACAATCCGAGGAGCGGATCACCGCGGTCGCCTCCTGGCAGGAGGCGCCCTGCTTCACCGACGCCGAGCACATCGCGCCGGCCCTGGTGGATGCGGTGCTCCAGCCGTCGGTGCACCACGAGCGGGTCCCGGACGAGCTCTACGCCCGCGCGGCCCGGCACTACGACGACACGGCGCCCGCCACCCCGGGCCGATCGCGAGCGGCCAGGTCAACTTCTTCGTGCCGCTCGCGGTCATCGGCAAGCCGCTGCCGGGCGTGAAGCCGTCCGAGCAGTGGACGTGATGGCACAGCAACCCGCCCGGTGCGCCGGAGAGTTCCGGCTGGGTCTCCCGGCGCGACCCGGGTCACGCGCGGCCGTCACCGGTCACGCGACACGGGGAAGTCGTACACCGTGAAATCGGCGACCGGCAGGTAACCGATCCGCAGGTAGAGGGCGTTGCTGGTGGCGTTGGACAGGTCCGCGAACAGCACGACCTCTCGCGCGCCCGCGGCCCGGGCCGCCCGGCTCACCTCGACCGTCACCGCACCGGCATAACCGTGCCCCCGGAGGTGGGCCGGGGTGTAGACGGGCCCCACCCGGACCTGGCCGGCGGTCTGGGGGGTCACGCCCGCCATGGCGACGGGGGTACCGTCCGGCGTCTCCCAGAACGTGAAGTGCCGCCCGGCGAGGCGTGCTTCGGTCCACGGGTCGGCGTCCCCCGGCGGCGCTTCTCCCACGGCGACCGCGAACTCTCCGTTCCAGAGCGCGAGTCGCCCGCGATCCGGGTCGCCGGTGATCCGGCTGCGGCCCGCCGGGAAGGGGTTCGGCGGGGTGAGGGTGCCGAGGCGGTACAGGCGCAGGCGCTCGCGGAGCACCGGTGTCGCTCCGGCGTGCCGCCGCCAGGCCCCGGCGAAAGCGGTCGCGGTGCCGTGTTCCGCGCTGACGCCGGGGAGGGGGGCGCCGAGGCCGGCCAGGCGGACGGCGAGGGTGTCGGCCTGCTCAGGGCTGAGGGCGGTGAGGTTCAGGCGGTGCGGCGGGGTGCGGAAGAAGGTGGCGTGGACCTCGCCCGCCCGTTCCAGCCGTCCGAAGACGGGTGCATCGGCGCCGTAGAGGTTTGTTCCGCGGGTGCGCAGGGTCTCGGTCACCGTCAGCGGGACGGTGTGCAGGGCGGGCCGCGAGCGCAGGAAGTCCCCGGCTCGGGCGAGGAAGCCGTCGAGGTCGTGGGTGAGGTGCCAGTCGTCCGGGCGCATGCCTCATGATTCCGCACGCCGCCGGCGAAGGCCCGGGATTTTCCGGTCCCGAGGCCGTGCTCGGGGCGCCCCCGGCGGGAGCGCCCCGCGGCTTCGGCACCGGTCAGCCGTTGGGCAGGATCACCGCGCGCCCGTTGACGGCGCCGGCGTGCAGCGCCTCGTCCAGCGTGTACGTCTCGGTGTGCACCGACACCGCGCCCGCACGGGCCAGTTCGAGCACCTCGACGAGTTCGGCGCGGCTGCCCCAGTACGGCGCGTACACCGAAGTCCACCCAGCCACCGGCGGGCACGCGGGCGGCCGCGGCCGCGACGACACGCAGCACGTCGTCCGCCCGCGCACTGGGGGCGACGCTCGGCGCCGCCGCCTTGAGGCCCGTCCAGGCCAGGTGGGTGTGGGCGTCGATGAAACCGGGGAGGACCACGGCGCCGTCCAGGTCGCGCGTGTCGCGTGCGGGAAGTCCCGCCGCGTCCTCGTCGAGCCCGACGATCCGTCCCCGCCCGATGCCGAGCTCGCGGGCGACCGGGCGGGCCGGATCCATCGTCAGGATGCGGGCGTTGGTGATCCGCGTGCAGAGCAAGGACGGCTCCTTCGGGTCACCCCGGGCGAACGGTCGCGCCCCGGGCCGGATGCGTGGGCGGGGGCACGTTACAAGGGAGCGCGGGGTGTCCCGCCCAGGCATTCACCCCACCGCCCGCCGCCCCGGGAGCCGCCGGCCGACTGCGGAGCGGCGGGTCCGTCAGACGGCTGCCCGGGAGGTCGAGCGCAGCGGGCCCAGCGCCCGCGCCCACGCCAGCAGTTCGTCGATCATTCCCCGCACCTCCCCCGCGTGCGACTCCCGCGGCCGGAACTCGGTGAAGGCCACGAAGTCCTCCCGCAGTGACAGCGCGACCTGCGGCCCGATGTCGGCCATGCGCAACAGGCCCGCCTGCGCACGCAGCTTCTGTACGGCCATGACCGCGCCGTGGATGCCGTAGCCGACGTATCCGACCGGTTTGCCGCCCCACTCCTCGTAGAGGTAGTCGATGGCGTTGGTCAGGGAGGCGGGCGGGGCGGAGTTGTACTCCGGGGTGACGACGACGAAGGCGTCGCACGGGCCGATCCGCTCGGCCCATCGCCGGGTGTGGGGCCGGGTGCCCGGTGCCATGCGTGCCGGCACCGGCTCGTCGAGCAGCGGCAGCCCGAAGTCCTTGACGTCGACGAGCTCGAACTCCGCCTTGTCTCCCCCGTGTTCGGCCGCCAGGTCCCGTTCTCCCGCGTGTTCGGCCGCCAGGTCCCGCACCCACCGGGCGACCCGGTCTCCGTGCCGGCCGGGGCGGGTGCTGCCGATGATGACGCCGATCCTGGTCATGTCTTTTCTTCCTGTTCCGGTCGGCTGTGCCGAACCTGTCGTTGCCGGGCTTCCGGTCGGCGGTGCCGTACCGGTCGTCGCTGGGGTGTGGATACGTCAGGGCTCAGGGAGCTCAGGACTCGGGGGCTCGGTGAACTCGGTGAGTTCGGCCGGCCAGTCCGCCTCGGCGCGGACCTGCCGCGTCTCGCGCATGACCGCCCAGGCGTCCGCCACCGGGCCCATGTGCCCGAGCTTGTCGGGGTTGCTCACGGTGCGGATCGCCTGGATCTGTCCGTCGAGGATGTCGAGCGTCCAGGTGTTGAGGACCCCGCCGTTCCGGTCACGGAAGATCGCGCCGGGCTGGCCGTTCATCCGCTGCGGCTCCACCGTGCCGCCGATCCGGGCGAACGGCGGGAAGACGGCGGCCAGGACACGGGACACCTGGTCGGCGCCGCAGAAGCCCCTGGCCCACCGGGGGGCCTTGCCGCCGCTGTCCGCGGCCATCGACACGTCGGCGGCGAGCAGGTCACGCAACCCGTCGACGTCGCCTTCCTGGATCGCGCCGAAGAATCGCTCGGCGAGCTTCTCGCGCTCCCCGCGGTCGGCGTCGAACCGGGGCCGGCCCGCGTCCATGTGCCGGCGTGCCCGCACCGCGAGCTGACGGCACGCCGCCTGCGACCTGCCCACGGTGGAGGCGATCTCAGGGAAGCCGTAGGCGAACACCTCGCGCAGCACGAAGACCGCGCGCTCCAGCGGGCTGAGCCGCTCCAGCAGCAACAGGGAAGCCATCGACAGCGAGTCCGCGAGTTCCGCCGAACGCTCCGGGTCCTCGTAGGGGTCGTCCAGCAGCGGTTCGGGGAACCACGGGCCGACGTACTCCTCCCTGCGCACCCGGGCCGAGCGCAGCACGTCGATCGCGACCCGGGTGACCACCGCCGACAGGTACGCCTTGGCCGACACGGGTCGGGTCGGGGAGAGTTCGTGGCGCAGCCACGTCTCCTGGACCGCGTCCTCGGCCTCGCTCACGCTGCCCAGCAGCCGGTAGGCGATCGAGAACAGCAGCGGTCGCAGGTCCTCGAACTCCTCGACCCGGCTCACGCCGCCCCCATGGACACCGCGTGCCCCCGGCGCCCCACCACGGCGTACGCGCCCGGTCGCCCCACCGTGCCGAGCCCCGCCACGACCGTGGCCCGCCCCGGACTCCCCGTACCGCCCGCCACGAACGACCGCATCCCCGTCATCACCTTCCCGATCAGAAGTACGCCTCCACGACCAGAGACGAGACGGCCCCGCCGGCTGTGACATCGGCGTCCGGCCACTCTCCCCGTACGAGTGCGGGCGACGCCCGTGACCCCCGGGGCAGCATGATCGTTACTCCCGGCGCCGGGGCCGCACCAGGTCGGTCCATCGGTGTCTGTCCGGCCGCGTCCCGGTCCGAGGTGCGCGTGCCGTCAACGGAGAGGAACAGCACGAGTGAGCGGGTGGATCACGGTCGGTCTCGGAGCCGCTGCCGCACTCTGTCCCCTGCCGGGCCACACCGGTACGGCGGCAACCATCGACACGACCCCCACCACCGCGCACCTGGTGGTGTGCGCGGCCGACACCTGGGTCGAGATCACCACCCCCGCGGGCCCGCCGGCACCGAAGACCCCGGTCGCCGTGCCCCCCTCGGCTCCCGCCGTGGAGCAGGCGCCGCGCGCCGTCGTCCCCCCGGCGCACCCCGAAGTCGCGGTCCGGCCCCGCCCCGGTCCGCCGGCGACTCCGTCCTCTCCCGCCGCCGTACGGCGACCACCCGCGGTTGAGCCACCGGCGGAGGCCGACGAGCTGCCCACCACTCCGGAAGCCGACGCGCCGGCGCCGCGTCCCGCACCAGGTGCCGCCGCCTTCAGGTGGGTGCCCCGCTTCCACTACGGCGGTCGCCCGGCGCGTCCCGCCCCGGCGGGCTTGTCGGCCATGACGACCACCGTCGTGATCACCACCCCGGCCGTCCTGGCCGCCGCCGCGCTGCGCCCGGGCTCCCGGCGCCGCGGCAACCGCTGACCCGCCCGCGGGTCACCTCCCTGTCGCCCGACCGTCCGCCCTGGAGTCCCGCTGTGCCCGAATGGCTGATCTACACCCTGGCCTGCGCCCTGGTCTGCGCATTCGTCATCGCCGCCACCGTGATGCGCCACCGGCGCGTCGCCGACGACGAGGACACCTCACAGACGCCCGACGTCCTGGAGTACATGGTGATGATGGTGGGCGTCGTCTACGCCATCGTCCTGGGCCTGGCCATCGCCGGTGTCTGGGAGGCACGCGGCGCCGCCGAGGACACCGTCCAGCGCGAGGCGCAGGCGCTGTACGAGATCGACCAGCGCCTCGACGTCTACCCGGCCGGCTTCCACACGCGGGTACGGGAGCACATCGACGCCTACGCCCGGCACGCCGTCGCCACCGAGTGGCCGGCCATGGAGGAGGACCGGCGGATCGACGCCACCGGCGGCGGACTGCTGACCCGCATCCGCAGCGACATCGCCCACCGCACCCCGGCCGACGAACTGCAGGCGCAGGCCTACCAGCCGCTCCTGGACCAGGTGGCCGCCGCGGACGACGCGCGTCACCAGCGCCTCGACAGCGCCGGTACCACCCTGCCGGGCGTGGTCTGGTTCGGCCTGATCGCCGGCGGCATGGTCACCCTCGGGTTGCTCTACGCCCTGCAGATCCGCCGCTCGGTCCGTGAACTCATGCTGGCCACGGCGTTCAGCGCCCTGGTGGTCTTCCTGCTCTTCCTGGTGTGGAGCTTCGACGCCCCGTTCGGCCACTCCGGGGCCGACTCCGCCCAACCTCTGCAGGAGCTCTACGCGAGCGTCGTGTCCTGACGGCGGCCCGGTCCCACCGGGCGCCGGGCCCGGTCCAGGGAGTGCGGGAAGACCTCCTCCACCCGGCCGTCGGAAAGCCCGTGCACGGTGCGGTCGCCGCGGGCCCGCTGGAGCAGGTGCCGCACCCCGCCTCCCGGCGGCACCGCTTCATCCGGCGCACGGCCTCGGGCCGGCGCCCCGTGCCCGAGCCGAAGAGATCCTCGCCGGCCTGGCACGGGCAGGCGCCGAACGGACCGGGGCCGAGACGGTGGCGACCCTGCGGGCCGCACTGGAGCGACCGCGAGGCCGGCCGCCGGAGCCGGGGCGCCGGGAGGACTGACAGTGATGATTGCTGTGGCTCCGCTCGGCGGTCTGACCCCAGGACTGACTGGCGCTTCGGCTGTCCTCGAGTGGATTCGTCGGCCG
>NZ_JBEXCW010000099.1:0-26211 GCF_040605435.1 Streptomyces sp. NPDC005574 | reverse complement strand
TCAGCCCCCAGCAGTGAAGTTGACTCCTACCACCGGCCTACGACCAACCCGGCCTACCGTCAACCCACACCGCCACCGGATTTAACGAACTACCGTTACTGACTTCGGCGTTTCGGGGTCTGGATCTGTGTCGGGACCGGTGACGCGGTCCGTTTGGGCTGGTACGCCGGAGGCATGCGGTATCCGGACGGGGGCGGGCTGACCGCCCAGCAGCGCAGGCGCCGGGAAGAGGTGCGGATGCGGGCCGTTGACCTCTTCGAGGAATGCGTGGAAGTCCCGTGCATCGCCCGGGAGTTACGGGTGAGTGAGAAGTCGGTCTACCAGTGGCGCCGCACCTGGAGGACGGGCGGACGCGCAGCGCTGCGTTCCAAAGGCCCCTCCGGCTACGACTGCCGGCTCGGCCCCCACCTGCAGGCCAAGCTCGCGATGTGGCTCGACGAGGGGCCGGCCGCGCACGGCTGGAAGGACGACCAGGTGTGGACTGCGGCCAGGGTACGCGCGCTGATCGGGCGCAAGTTCCACCTCTCCTACAGCGTCTCCGGCGTCACCCGACTGCTACACCGGATGGGCTACAGCGTGCAGATGCCCGCCCGGCCTGCCGCCGAACGCGACGAGGACGCGATCACCGCATGGCGGGAGGTGACCTGGCGGGAGGTAAAACCCTCCGGGCGGCGACCGGCGCGTATCTCTGCTTCGAGGACGAAGCGGGCGTGACCGGTCGTCCGCCCAAGGGCCGCACCTGGGGCCGGCGCGGCATCACTCCGAGGGTCAAGGTGTCCGGCCGCAGCCGGGGACGGCTCTCGGTGGCCGGACTGCTGTGCTTCCGGCCGGGCTTGCCCGCCCGTCTGTGCTACCGGCTGCGCCGGCACACCGGCCGCAAGGGCGAGCGCCGCTCGCTGGGTGAGAGCGACTACATCCACCTGCTCGACGGCGCCCACCACCTGCTGAAGGCCCCGCTGATCGTGGTGTGGGACCGGCTGAGCACCCACATCTCCAAGACCATGAAGGCACTCGTTGCCGAGCGGGACTGGCTGTCAGTGGTCCTACTGCCCGGGTATGCGCCCAACCTCAACCCGGTGGAGGGCCTGTGGGCACACATCAAGCGGAGCCTGGCCAACCTGGCCGCCCGCACCCTCAGCGAGTTGGAGACTCTGCTCCGCAGGCGGCTCAAGGCGCTGCAGTACCGGCACAGCATCCTCGGCGGATTCCTCGCCGGAACGGGCCTCGCCCTCGACAGACCGGACGGACCCTAATACGCCGAAGTCAGTAACCCTCGGCATGTCCCTGGCCGAGGTCACCTCCGCCTACCCCACCTCCGGCGGCCTCTACTACATGGCCAACCGGCTCGGCGGACCACGCTGGGCCTGGGTGACCGGCTGGCTCAACCTCCTGGGCCTGCTCGGCGCGATCGCGGGCATCGACTACGGCGCCGCCACCTTCGTCGGCGCCCTCGCCAACCTCCAGTGGGGCTTCGCACCCACGCCGGAGAGGACGATGCTGATCTTCGCCGCGATCCTGCTGCTGCACGCCCTGCTGAACGTCGCCGGTGTCCGCCTGGTCCGCGTCCTCAACTCCGTCTCCGTCTGGTGGCACCTGGCCGGCGTCGCCGTCATCGTCGGCTGCCTCACCCTCGCACCAGCCCAGCACCGCAGCGCCGAGTTCGTGTTCACGCACTTCAACAACGACACCGGCATCAGCCACGGCCTGTACGTGACCGCGCTCGGACTGCTGCTCGCGCAGTACACCTTCTGCGGCTACGACGCCTCCTCCCACCTGTCCGAAGAGACCACCCAGGCCCAGATATCGGCTCCCAAGGGGATGGTCCGCTCGATCTGGGTCTCCTGGATCGCCGGCTTCATCCTGCTGGCCGGCCTCACCTCCGCCATCCAGGACTACGCCGGCACCCAAGCCAGCGCCACCGGTGTGCCACCCGCGCAGATCTTCCTCGACGTCCTCGGCCCCACCGGCGCCAAAGCCCTCCTGCTCATCGTGATAATCGCACAGTTGTTCTGTGGCAGCGCCGAGACAGCTGCCGCCTCACGCATGGTGTTCGCCTTCTCCCGCGACGGCGCCATACCCTTCGCCGCCCTCTGGCGCCGCGTCAGCCCCCGCACCAAAACCCCGGTCGCCGCCGTGTGGCTGTCGGTCACCATGGCGCTCGTCCTGGCCGCGCCCTCCCTGTACTCGCCGACCGCCTACGCCGCCGTCACCGCCATCAACGTCATCGGCATCACCCCCGCCTACGCCATCCCCGTCTACCTGCGGCTGCGGGCCGGGGACCGCTTCCAGCCCGGACCGTGGAACCTCGGCCGGTGGAGCAAGCCCATCGGCTGGACGGCCGTGATCTGGGTCGCCTTCGTCACCCTCCTCTTCTGCCTCCCGCAGGTCGCCCCGATCACCGCGACCTCGTTCAACTACGCCGGCGTCGCCCTGATCGCCGTGCTCACGCTGGCCTGGCTGCTGTGGATCACCAAGGGCCGCCGCACCTACCGCATCCCCGCCCTGGGCAATGCCACCTCACACAACCGTCTCGCCGAGGACGTCATCTGATGATCACCCCAACAACCTTCCTCTCCCACAAGCCGTGGCTGTCCGGACCACTGACCGTGAAAGACCTCAAAAACCATGTGGCGGACGGGAAGATCACCGAAATTCTGCTAGGCGTCCCCGACATGCAAGGACGCCTGAAAGGCAAGATCTTCAACGCCTCCGTCTTCCTCGAACGGATGACCGGCGGAGCCGAGATGTGCGCCTACATCCTGGGGACAGACGTCGACATGACGCCCCTGGACGGGTTCCCGCTCACCGGCTGGGAAAGGGGCTTCGGCGACTTCCTCGTCCGGCCCGAGATGGGCACCGCCCGGATGCTCCCCCACCGACCCGGCACAGCTCTCGTACTCGGCACACCCGTCAGCGACAACGGCACCCCCCTCCAGGTGGCCCCCCGCCATCTTCTGGCCTCGCAGGTCGACCGGCTCGGCGCCCTGGGCTATCGCGTGCAGGTGGGTGTGGAGAGCGAATTCGTCCTCTACCCGCAGCAGGCAGCCGGCGGGACACCGATGTGGAGCGCGAACCTCGACTATGCCCTCCAGCACCCGCCAGCCATCGGCGACTTCCTCCACGACCTGGGCGAAACGCTGAACGACGCGGGCATCGTCTACGAGGCGATCAAGACGGAAGGAGCGCCAGGCCAGACGGAGGTGAGCTTCGCCTACGGTGACGTGCCGTTTGCCTGCGACGACTACACCGTCTTCCGGCACATCGTGCGAGACATCGCGGGGCGGCGCGGCATGGTGCCCGTCTTCATGGCAGCCCCCCAGGCCGGGATCGGCAGCGGCCTCCACCTGCATCTCTCCCTGGTCGACGACGACGACCGGCGGGTGTTCACCCATCAGCGCGGGCAGGACCTGCCGGCCCTGCTCCAGCAGGCCACCGCCGGGCTGATCTCCGCCCTGCCGCACCTGGCGCCCCTGTACGCGCCCACCGTCAACTCCTACAAACGCTACCGGCCACGCTCGTTCGCCCCCACCCGCTACAACTGGGGCCTCGACCACCGCGGCTGCGCCATCCGCCTCACCGGACACGGCGACAACACCCGCCTGGAGGTACGCCTCGCCGGCGCCGACGCCAACATCTACCTCACCCTCGCCGCCTACCTCGCCGCCATGGCCCACGGCATCGAGGAAAGGCTGACGGTGCTCCCGGCCTGCGGCGGTGACGCCTACACCGACCGCAGGGCCATACCCCTCTACGCCGACCTGCCAGAAGCCCTCCAGCACTTCGAACACAGCACCATCGCCCACACCCTGCTCGGCAAAGAAGTCGTCGACCACTACGCCCATGCCGCGCACGCCGAACTCGACTGGCACCGCCGGCAAGTCACCGATGTTGAGCGGCTGCGCGGATTCCGCTGAGACTCCCTGCCGCCGGGTGAACTTCCCCTCTCGGCGGCAGGGAGGGCGGCCAAGGACCCGAGCTCACACCCCATCCGGAGGCCAGCACATGAACGCCGTCCTGCAAGTCTTCGTCAGCCAGCTGCTCCACGGCGGCCGCGGCTCGACGTGCTCCGGCAGCTGCGTCTCCGGCGGCTCTTTGCCACACCAGACCACCGGCACAGCGCCCATGCCGTGCCGGCGCCGCTCACGCGGCAGCAACCCCTGCGGCTCGATGGAAGCCGCGCACACCAATGGAGGAACCAGCACATGGAGAACGACGAGTTCGACCTCGACATCAGCGTCCTGGAGTCCGACGACGGACAGGCCACGCTCATCAACCTCACCGACGACGGCTGTGGCAGCACCTGCGCCAGCCCGTGCGCCACCGCCGTGGCCTGAGCACCCTCGCCCGCACGACGACAAGGGAGAGACGGGCATGCACGCCATCGTCCCGAAGGGCCAGGTGCAGTCCCCAAACGCCGCGGCGGAAGGTGACGCCTTCGACCTGGACATCAGCGCCCTGGCGTCCGGCGACGGCTCCGCCTCGCTGATCAACCTGACGGACGACGGCTGCAAGCTCACCTGCAAGGGGTCCCGCGCCACCAACGTGGCCTGATCCCCAGCAGGCCAAAGTGCCAGCCCGCGCGGGCTCCGCCGCACGGGCTGGCACCCCCGACACCACGGACCAGGGAGGGTGCATGAATTCCAGGAAAGGCGGAACGCTGTACCGGTGTGCGGACATGGCGCTCGTGCGCGCCGCCCATTATTCGACGCTGCCGCTGCCCGCATGGCCGGACCTCACTGGCAACACGCCAGCCCATCAGCTTCGGTGGCATACCTGGCTGCGCGACGTCTGGTCCGTGACCGAGGTCGCCGACACCATCGAGCAGGCCAGCCCCTTGCTCGCACAGCAGATCAACAGCCTGTGCTCGGTGGCACGACCCCAGACCCGTCAGCTACGCCGCACTGTCGTGTCCGTCATGCGGTATGTGCTGCGGATGACGGGCCGAGCGACCCCCAACGGTCTGTTCGCCGGTGTCGCACCCGCCTTCTTCGGAGCACAGCCGGAATGGACCTGGGGCGAATGGCACCGCGCCGTCGTACGCGCCGACGGTGACTGGATCGCTGACCTGATCACCCGCCTGGAAGCAAGCCCCGAGCTGCTGCGGCACCTGGACGTGATGGGCAACAACACCGCGTATGTACGCGGCGATCGGCTGATCGTGCCCTATCCGCCCAGCTCACGCCGCACCGACAACAGTCCTACCGCCGAGGTGTCCCTCCGCTACACCACCGCCGTACGGATCGCCGTCGAAGCCTCCGCCACGCCTGCACCCTTCGACGGAGTCGTGGGACGGGTGAAAACCGAATTCCCTGGCGTGCCTGCTCACCGGGTGGAAGGGCTCGTGACCAGCCTGATTGAGCGCGGTGTGCTCATCAGCAGTCTGCACCCGCCTTCCGCCGCCCTGGACGCCCTCGAACACCTGGTCCAGCAGACAGAGGGCGTCAGCGTGCCGCCGCCGACCGCGGGCCTCGTGGCCGACCTGCGATCGGTCCGAGACGCCATCCGCCAGCACAACCAGGTCCTCGCCCCGGCAGACGGCCGACGCCTGCGTACCGCCTTGCGCCAGAAGATGACGGCCCTGAGTTCCGCCAAGGCCCAGCCCCTCACACTGGACCTGCGCATGGACTGCTCCGTCACTCTGATCCCGGAGGTTGCCCGCGAGGCAGAACAGGCCGCCACCGTGCTGGCACGGCTTTCCGCGTACCCCTACGGCACTCCGGCGTGGAGGGACTTCCACAACCGGTTCTTCGAGCGGTACGGCATCAACTCACTCGTCTCAATCCGGGACCTCGTGAACCCGGACGTCGGCCTCGGGTTCCCGGTCGGATACCGAGACGCGGAACCCGAACGTCGTGAGGCCCTGACCTCCCGTGAGCAGCGGTTGCTCTCCCTCGCCCAGGCGGCCGTGCTCGACGGCCGCGACGAAATTTGCCTTGATGAGGAACTGATCCGCACGCTGACGGCCGCAGACCAGGACGCCCCGCAGCTCCCGGCTCACACGGAGCTGCGCTTCCAGATTCGCGCCGCTTCTCAAGACGCCCTTGAAGCAGGTGACTTCACCCTCCACGGCATTGCGCCCTCTCGCGGGATCGGCACGACGAGCGGCCGAAGCCTGGGGCTGCTCACACCAGAAGGCCAGGCCCGCGCCGCAGCCCTGCTGGAGGAGCTGCCGGTCAACGCGCCCGGCTCGCTGCCCGTTCAGGTCTCCTTCGCTCCGCTCGACCGTGGCGACGCCAACGTCACCCGCGTTGCCGAACTTCTGACGGCCGTGATCAGCCTGGCGGAGCACCGTCCGGTGGACGAGCGCACCATCACACTCGATGACCTCGCCGTGGGCTGCGACCGCCGCAGGCTCTACCTCGTCTCCCTCTCCCGCGCGTGCCTGCTGGACCCCATGACGCTGCACGCCCTGGACCTGCGCGGCCACACGCCGCCGCTCGCACGCTTCCTCACCGAGATCAGCCGCTCCCAGGCCGCCGTCCTCACCGTCTTCCCATGGGCGTCCGCCACCGCCCTGCCGTACCTGCCACGCGTGCGCTACAGCCGCACGATCCTCGCCCCGGCCAGGTGGCGGCTGGACCGGTCCGAACTGCCCGACCGCGGAGCCTCCTGGGAGCAATGGCACAAAGCCGCCGACGAGTGGCGCACACGTCGCCGCGTGCCGGACGACGTCGCGCTGACCGAAGGCGACCAGCTCCTCCCGCTGGACCTCTCCGAAAGCGCGCACCTCGCACTGCTGCGCGCCCACTTGGACACCAACGAGTCGGCCACCTTGACCGAAGCGGAATCCGACGCCGGCTGGTTCGACGGACGGGCCCACGAGATCATCGTCCCGATGACGGCCGCCCGCCCGCCGCAGTGGCCGACCGTCCCGCCCGTGACCGAGGGGCAGCTACTCACCCGCGACCACGGACACCTCCCGGGAACCGCTCCGTGGCTACTGGTCAAGCTGTACGGGCACGTCGAACGACAGCCCGAGATCCTGGCCCGCCACCTTCCCGGGCTCCTCTCCCAGTGGGACGAGCCGCCGACTTGGTGGTACATGCGCTACCGCGACCCCCGATGGCACCTGCGCCTGCGCATCGCAGTCCCCAGCCCGCAGGACTTCGCACTCGCCGCACAGCGCGTGGGTGCCTGGGCGGCCGGACTGCGCCGTGCCGGACTGCTCACCGACATGCAGTTCGCCACGTCCTACCCGGAAACCGGCCGGTGGGGCGCGGGGCCGCTGATGAGCCTGGCCGAAGACGTCTTCGCAGCCGACTCCCGCGCCATGGCCGTCCAGTTCAGCCAGAACGAGCGCCCCCACCATCAGTCGCTCACCGCGGCGAACTTCGTCGCCCTCGCTGCCGCCTTCACCGGCAGCACCGCGGGCGGCATGGCCTGGCTGACCACCCACGGCCGGATCACCGACCCGCGCCCCTTGGCCCGGACGGTGCTCGGTGAAGCGGTACGCCTGGCCAATCCGGACAACGACTGGGCGGCCCTGCGCGCAGCGCCCGGAGGCGCGGCCATCGCTGCTGCCTGGAGCGAGCGCGACGAGGCCCTGACCCGCTACCGGCAGTCGCTGAACGCGGCCGGCGGCATCGACCCGAACCTCGTTCTCGACTCGCTGCTGCACGCCCACCACATCCGCGCCGCCGGCATCGACAAGGACGACGAGCGCATGTGCGTGCGGCTGGCCCACGCCGCCGCCATGGCCTGGACTCACCGAGGAGATCACCATGGACCTGCGTGAGAGCGCACGGGTCGCCGCCGACGCCCTGGCAGAACGCCTTGCCTCGCCCCAGGACGTACGGGGGCTGCACCACCGCCAGGGATGGTGGCCGCAGTCTCTCGCCCACGGCGCCGTCGGTGTCGCGCTGCTGCACATCGAACGGGCCCGCACCGACCAGGGGCCCTGGCAGCGCGCACACGACTGGCTCGCCTGCGCCGCAGCAGAACCCGCCGTCGGGGGCACGGACAGCCACCTCTACTACGGGGCGCCCGCGCTCGCCTTCGCCCTGCACACCGCGGCCGACCGCCTCGGACGCTACGCCCGTGCCCTAAACACCCTCGACAGTTACGTCACGACGGCGATCCGTGACCGGCTCGCCGGCGCCCACGTGCGCATGGACCGTGGCGAGACCCCCGTGCTGGCCGAATTCGATGCGATCCGGGGCATGAGCGGGATGGGCGCGCTCCTGCTGCAACGCGACGTCCACACCGACGTACTCCGAGACATCCTGACGTACCTGGTCCGGCTGACCGAGCCGGTCAAGCACGACGGTGAACTCCTGCCCGGCTGGTGGAGCCACCTCGCCCCCTCCGGCAAGACCTCGCCGGACTATCTGGAAGGGCACGCCAACAACGGTGTCGCTCACGGCATCGGCGGCCCCCTTGCCGTGCTCTCCCTCGCAGCGCGCCGCGGTGTCACGGTCGACGGCCACCTCGACGCGATCACCCGCATCCTGGCCTGGCTCGACCACTGGCAGCAGGACGGCCCCACCGGCCCGTGGTGGCCGTACTGGATCACCCGCGAGCGGCTCCGATCGGGTACGCCCAGCCCCGGCCCCTCCCGCCCGTCCTGGTGCTACGGGACCGCAGGATTCGCCCGCGCTCAGCAGCTCGCCGCTCTCGCCCTCAACGACCCCGCACGCCAACGCCTGGCCGAGACCGCCCTCCTCCGCGCGATGACGGACCCCGGCCAGCTGGGCGCGACCGTGGACTTCTCCCTGTGCCACGGCTTTGCGGGCCTGGCACACATCACGCAACTCGTTGCCGCCGAAGCCATCACCCCCGGCCTCACCGAGTGCCTGCCCCGGCTCTTGGCGCCGCTCACCGACACCGCGCCCGGCACGCTGGCGGACTCGCTGATCGAACCATCCGGCGGCGGAGACATCGGGCTCCTCGAAGGTGCCGCAGGCACCGCCCTCGCCCTCCACTCCTTCCACACCGGCCCGCCGTCCGCGTCCGGGTGGGACACCTGCTTCCTGACCAACTAGCTGTGAGAAGAGGGAACGTGGCAGCGGACGAATGGCCGCAACGCCTCATCCGGTTCACCGACTGGAGCAGCGCCGAGGCTACCGCCGTGGAGCATCTGCTCCCGGTGCTGACCGCCCATAAGCAGGAACTGGCCCAGTGGTCATTTCTGCGCAAGTTCCCCTGGTGGCGGTTGCGGTACCGCCCCGCGGGCCCAGACTCCGCGAAGGCCCTGAACGCTGCCCTGGACGAGCTGGTGGGCGCCGGCATCCTCGCCTCCTGGACGCGGGGCATCTACGAGCCGGAAGAGACGGCCTTCGGCGGCCCGGGCGCGATGGAGATCGCGCACACCCTGTTCCACTACGACAGCCATCACCTGCTGGACCAGGTGGCCCGTGAACAGGCCGCGAGCGGCCCCGGGCTCGGGCGCCGCGAGCTGGCGGTCCTCCTGCTCAGCGTGGCGATGCGTGCAGCGGGACTCGACTGGTATGAGCAGGGCGACGTCTGGGCGAGGATCGCGGCCGAACGCCCCGGCGACGAAATCCGCGTCCCGCAACGGCACAGGACCGCTGTCCACCGGCTGATGACGGTCGACGTCAGCACCAACAGCCCGTGCGTCAGAGAGGGCCGACTCGCGCCACTGGCCGAGTGGATAGCCGCGTTCGAGTGGCTCGGCCAGCAGCTCGCCGACCTCAACCGCCAGGGCCACCTGGAACGAGGACTGCGGGCCGTGATCGCCCACCACGGCATCTTCCACTGGAACCGTCTGGGCCTCCCCGCACAGGACCAGCACACCTTGTCAACCCTCGCGAAAGAGGTAGTCATGGGAACGAGCGACAACGCCGCGTCCACCCCCGCCGAGGGAGCAGCGAGCACTACGGTCAACGGGGTGAACAGCCACACCATCGAAGCCAGTTCAGCCGACCGCCTGCGTACCCAGCTCATCGACCATCTGGTCGAAGAGGGATGTGTGCGCACGCCCCGCGTGGAGGAGGCCATGCGGACCGTGCCCCGTCACTTCTTCGTCCCGGACGCCCCCCTGGAGAAGGCGTACGGGAACGCCCCCGTGAACACCAAGCTCGACGCGTCCGGCGTCTCCATCAGCTGCGCCTCCCAGCCCGACATCGTCGCCATGATGCTGGAGCAGCTCGACGTCGAGCCCGGCCAGAAGATCCTGGAGCTGGGGGCCGGCACCGGCTTCAACGCCGGTCTCCTCGGCTACCTCGTCGGGGAGAAGGGGCACGTCATCACGATCGACGTGGACGAGGACATCGTGGACGGGGCGCGTGCCGGACTGGCCGCGGCCGACATCCACAACGTGGAAGTAATCCTGGGAGACGGAGCAGTGGGCCACGCGCCCGACGCTCCGTACGACCGCATCGAAGCAACCGTCGGTGCCCACGCCGTGCCCCACGCCTGGCTCGAACAGCTCGCCCCCGGCGGACGGCTCCTCACCCCATTGCGCCTGCGCGGCAGCGTCTCGCGCTCGATCGCCTTCGAGAACCAGGACGGAGTCTGGCGCAGCGTCGGCAGCCAGATGAACACGTTCATGCCGTTGCGCCAGGGCATCGCCGACGACCCGCGCGTCTTCGTTCCCCTGGACCCCGACAACACCGTCACCCTCGTCACCAACGGAGACCAGAAGGTCGACCCGGATGCCCTGCGTGACATCTTCCGCCAGCCGCGCGCCGAGGTGTGGACGGGCGTCAACTTCCGGGGTCCGGAGTCGGCGGAGTACCTGGAGCTGTGGCTCGCCTGCGCCATGCCGAACGGCCTGAGCAGGATGCCCGCCAGGGGCGAGGCCATCGAGAAGGGGCTGGTCACCGCGCCCTACCCGTCCTCGACCGCAGTCTTCGAGGGCGGCACGCTCACCTACCTCACGCGGCGTCCGTACGCGAAGAAGGCCCCCGACAGCGCCACCTTGTACGAGTTCGGCGTCATCGGCCATGGCCCCGACCATGAGGCGCTCGCCGGAGACGTCGCGGATCAGATCCGCACCTGGGACCGTGACTTCCGGGGGCTCGACGTCGCATTCGAGATCCAACAGCTCGACGCGGCCCCGCTCGCACCCAAGCCCGGCCGCTTCGCGTTCGACAACGTGCTGAACCGCATCGTCATCGGATGGCAGTGACATGGACGTCGGCCAGATAGCGCAGCGGTTTCCGCTTGTTGCCCGTCCACGTCCGGCCTGCCCGCCCCTCGCCGATCGGGTCCTCGCGATCAGCGCCCTCGCAGCCGCCGCTGAGCGCGAAGGCACGGTGAACTCCGCGACCGTCGCCTTGAACAAGGCGGCCCTGATCGCGAGCGACTGCGGCATGCCGGACTTGGCGCGCGTTCTGTGCTGGCGTCACGCCGAGGTCCTCCTGCGCGCTCAGCCCCTGAGCGGGCAGGAGGCCCGGTACGCCCTGGAGCCCCTGGTCAACCTGGCCCGTCTGCGCATCCGCGACGGCGACGGGCGCGGCGCATACCGGCTGCTTGACTCCTTGAACCGAGCGGTGAGATCAAAGACGGAAGCGGCCATCGACGGCCGCACCCTGTCCTTCCAGCGCCTCACAGAATCGGCGGCCGACCATCAGACGGTGTGCCAGTGGCTGTGGGCCGTACTCCTCGGCGATGGAACCCGTGCCCTCGTCGCCGCCGACCTGTGGGACCGCGCACGGGCCCACAGCGAGCAGCACCGCGGCGTGGGCCAGCGCCTCTTCGACGGGCGTCAGGTGGAAGTGCTCGTCCGCTGCCTCGCCGGGCACCCCGGCGAGGCACTGGAGTTCCTGAACAAGAGCACCCTGGTGGAGGACTGGGAGCACGCGGTCGCTGCGTGCCTCGCCGCGCTCTGCCTCGCCACAGCCGGCGAGGACCCGGTCGGCCCGGCCGAGAATGTAGTGAAGCGCTATCTGGCCCTCGACACGGATCCCGAGCTTGCCGTCTTCCGCACTCGCGTCGGACTGACTGTGCTCGACCTCTCCCCAGATACCCGTCAGGCCGAAGCGTCGCGCCGCCTCACCCGTGAGGCGGCCGCGTCCGGGGACGGGTACGTCGCGCGTGACGTCCTCGCTCATCCCCTCTGCCGCAAAGAGATGACCCTTGACGAGCACCGTGCGTTGTCGGCCGCCGTCGCCTCGGCCGGCCTCGGCATAGGGCATATCCCTGCACCCCTGGAGCTGGCCCTGCGGGACGCTACGTCGGTCTCCGTCAAAGTTTGGGAACGCCACTTCACCGGCCGAGCCAATCCAACTGAGCAGATCAGTCGCCGTCATGCCGCTGATGTCGCTGGTCAACCTCGGCCGGCATCTGATCCCAACAGGTTGAGGTGAGGCGGCCTACGGCTTGCTGCTCGCGGCGTCGGCGTTTCGGCCATTTCCGGGCCGTAGCCGGTCCAAGCCAGACCAGGGATCCGCGTCCGCGAGGTTCCCTCACTCAGGAAATAGGGGGCTCTCCGGCACGACCGAATGAGGTGTGTTCGATATCGCAGCCGGGTCGTTAGACCTCACGACTCCGCTACAGCGACCGTCCCAGGGGGAACGATGACCTCGGCCATCACGCAGGATCAGCCGCCGCAACCACCGAAGGGCACCTCGCAGGACGCCGAACCGCAGCAGACCGGTGTTCGAGAGGAGGAATACCTCTACCGCGACAAGTCGCGGCTCCAGGCCGGCTCCCTACTGACGTCCCGCACCATGGCGCGGCGCCTTCCCTCGCTCGTCCGGCGCTCGGTGCAGATGGCCTGGCGGGTGGACCGCGGCGCGACCATCGGACTGCTGGTGTGCCAGATCGGGACGGGCGTCCTCGCGGCCCTTGGCCTCCTGGCCGTCACGGGCACGATCACCGCGCTGATCTCCTCGGGCGACATCACCGGGCGGCTGTGGGATGCCGCCCCGCAGCTGGCCGTCATCGCGGCCGCCACCGGTCTGCGTGCGCTGTTGGGCATCACCGTCGTCTGGCTGACCGGCCGTCTGCGACCCGTTCTGGGCCGGGCAGCGGAACTGACGATGATCGAAGCCGCACTCGGCGCGGAACTTGCCGCCAACAACAAGCCCGGCTACAACGACGCCTACGACATCGCCGACCGCGGAGCCCAAGTAACCCCCGACCTCGTGGAAGAGGCCCAGGACGTCCTCGCGGCAACCGCGACGCTCACGGCCGGCGCAGCCGTCTTGACCGTCCTGCACCCGCTGCTCCTTCCCTTTCTCTTCCTCGCGTGTCTGCCGCAGGCCGCCGCCTACGTCCGGTCCGCGCGGGTGATTTACCTCGCTGGGCTGGAGACCTCCGGGCGGCGCCGGATGTTGGGCAAACTGCGCTGGCATATGGCCCACATGGAGTCCAGCGAGGAGATGCGCGCCTGCCTCGCCGGCCCCTTCCTCATCGGCCGGTACCGAAAGCTGGCCGCCTCGGTCAACGCGGCCGAACGCAAGGCCGCGAACACCGGCGCCCGGATGGGACTGGCCGGAGCCATCTCAGGCGGAATCGCCTCGGCCGCCGTGTGGGCGGCGCTGCTGTGGCTCCTGGCCTCCGGCCGCGTGAGCCTGGCGGCCGGCGGCGGCGCTGTCTTCGCCCTACAGACGGCCACCGGTTCCGTGCGCGGCATCATCAACGGCGGAGCCCGCGTGGTGCGCACCGGCTGGTACGTACAGGACTGGCAGAACTTCCTCGACAACGCCCACGGGCAGGCCATGGCCGACTCCCGCGGCACCGCGCCCCTGCCCGCGGCCCCGGAGCGCTTCGAGGCCCGTGACGTCACCTACCGCTACGACGGCGCCCCCAAGGACAGCCTGAGCGGCGTCTGCTTCCACGTGCGGCGCGGCGAGATCGTGGCGCTGGTCGGGGAGAACGGCTCCGGCAAGACAACTCTCTCCCGCCTGCTGTGCGGACTGCTCCTGCCCACCGAAGGCGACGTGGCCTGGGACCACGCCTCCACGGCGGACCTGGACCCGTGGGGGGCGTGGGAGCACGTCGCGCTGGTGCCGCAGAAGTTCACGTACCTGCCGCTGACGATGCGCGACAACATCACGTTCGGGCAGGGCGACACCAGCGACGCGGCCTTGCTCGCCGCGTGCGAGGCGTCCGGCGCCGCGGAGATGCTGCCGGGCCTGCGCTCCGGCCTGAGTACCCTCCTGACCAGCGAGTGGTTCGGCGGACAGCAGCTCTCCGGCGGGCAGTGGCAGCGTCTGGTCCTTACCCGCGCCTTCCATCGGCAGGCGGCGCTCCTGGTGATGGATGAGCCCACGGCCGCCCTCGACGCCCGTGCTGAGCACCGCATCTTCGCCGGCCTGCGCGAACTGGCCAAGGACCGCGCCATTTTGCTGATCACGCACCGGCTCACCAACGTGGCCGTCGCCGACCGGATCGTGGTCCTGGACGAGGGCCGGATCGTCCAGGAAGGCACCTACGCCCAGCTCACCCAGGAGCCAGGTCTCTTCCAGTCCTTGTGGGAGCTGCAGCGCCGGATGAGCGGCGGCACCGCCTGATCACCAATCCCCGGTCCGCGCCGTATACACGCCCGCCCGCCGTCCTGAAAGGCAGAGCCACGTGACCTCTCCCGTCTCCCCGTCGGATCACGTCGCACGGCATGCCGCCCTGGCTGCAGCGCCGTATGCATCGTCCCGGCACGCGGTATGGGTCGGCGCTGCCGCGATCGTCACCGACCAGGTCGGCCGCGTCCCACTGGTGCATCCCACCCACCACCAGGACGACCGGTGGCTGCTGCCCGGAGGAGTCGTCGAACCCGGCGAACAACCGCACGTCACCTGCCGGCGCGAGATCACCGAGGAACTGGGCCTGGCCTACCTGCCCCTGTCGGGCGTGCTCGCCGTCCACTCCCTCTCGCCGCGCCACCCCGACATCCAGCCCGGTGCGTCCTGTCCCGGAGAGATCCGGTACGTGTTCGACGGCGGAACCCTCACCCCCGACCAGGTGGAGGCGATCCGCCTGCCGCGCGACGAGCTGTCCGAGTTCGCCTTCCTGGAGACCCGGGATGCGGTAGAGCGGCTGCGCCCCGTGGACGGGCAGATCATGCTCGCCGCCTACCGTGCCCGGCTCGGAAACACCGCCACCGCCCACCTCGCCGACGGCCGACACATCCTCGACATCCCGCTTGATCGCCATGACGTCCACGTCAGCTACCGGAGCCCCTGTGGGACAGCCCTCTCGATCGCGGCCCCGTCCCCGAGCGGCTCCCCGTGCAGCAAGCCTGGGCGTGGTGCTTCGTCCCCGACGGCCGGGTCGACCCTCCACCGCGAAGCCGCCGAGGAAGCCCAGCTCACCCTCACCGATCCTGTGCGACTGGGCTGGGTGCTGGACGAGACCGGCGAGGTCTACGGCAGAGTGGGACCCAACGCTCGGCTCGGCTTGGCCGCCCGGGTCACCGACATCGGGCCGGCGACCGTCGACCCGTCACCGGCCACCCCTTCGCACGCCTGCTCACCACCCCAGCCCAAGCAGCCGCCCTACTGGGATGGGGCCCGTCAGGAGCGCGGCAAGCCCTGCTCGCCGCAGAGACAGCTCGGGAACGCTGGGGCCTGCCCACCGCTTCCTGCGACGCGATCGAGGAAGTCCCCGCGGAGGGGATGCGGCTGAGCTGACACAAACGACCACCCGGCCTCGACTCGTCCCGCTCCGCGCCCTCTGAGGTACACACATGCCGCTGTCGCACGACCACATCCGCACCACCGTCGAGACCTACCTCGCCCGCCACCCTCACGAGCGTCCACAGCTCGACGGCCTCCTGAAAGCCCTCGACCGGCCCACCGACATCGCCAGCCGCTCCACCTTCTCCGGACACGTCACCTGCGGTGCCATCGTCGTCGACCCCCTCGGCCACGTCCTGCATGTGCTGCACCTGGCGAGCGGGAAAGTACTCGCCCCCGGCGGACACACCGAGCCCGAAGACGCGTCCCTGGCAAAGGCGGCCCTTCGGGAGCTGCACGAGGAGACCGGGATCCCACCCCAGGCCGTGGCACCGTGGCCCGGCTACGAGACCGTGCCGTTCGACATCGACATCCACGACATCGACGCCCACCCGGGCAAGGGCGAACCCAGCCACCAGCACTTCGACCTCCGCTTCCTCTTCCGCCTGCACGCCGCGACAGAAGTGCCGGTGGTGCTGCAGGAAGAAGAAGTCGCCGCCATCGAGTGGCGGCCCGTGGATGCGGTGACCTCCCCCTCCCTGCGCGAGAAGCTGCTCAAGCTCACCCCGCCCGAACCGGAGACCGCCAACGCCTCCGCCCTCATCTACAACGACCGCGGCGAATACCTGCTCCACCTGCGCGACTACTTCCCCGGCCAGATCTGGGAGCCGGGCATGTGGTCACTGCTGGGCGGCGGCCGAGAGCCCCAGGACACCACCCTGGAACACACCGTGCGACGCGAACTGGACGAGGAAGCCGGCCTCCACATCGCCGACCTGACCCCGTTCGGCATCGAGGAAGCAACCGACGACGACGGCGCGAGCGTGCCCATCGCCATCTACACCGGCCGCTGGAACGGCGATCCTCGCGAACTCCCCCTGACAGAAGGGGTGATGCTGGCCTGGTTCGCCCTCGACGACCTCCACCGCCTGCGCATCGCACCCACCACCAGCGACCTCGTACGGCGCCACGCCGCCAGCCATCCGGCCGGCACATCCCGCACCGCCCCGCAGCGCGGGGCCTCACCGAACGAAGAACGCCGACCAGCCTCCCCACACGGCACCGTCCTCAACGTCATCGGCGTCCACCTCTACCTGGAGCGGCCCGACGCAACGGTGCTGCTCGGGCTGCGCCACCCCGACTCCGCGTTCGCGCCCTCCACCTGGCACGTCCTGGCCGGCCACTGCGAGCAGGAGAGCGCCATCACCTGCCTGATCAGGGAGGCCCGGGAGGAGGCCGGCCTGCAGATCCAGCGACAGGACGTCGAACTCGTCCACGTCGTCCACCACATCGACCGGGCCGGGGACCGGCCCCGCATGGGTCTGTTCTTCCGGGCGCGGACCTGGACCGGCCAGCCGGAACTGCGCGAGCCGGACAAGTGCACCCAGTGGAACTTCTGGGACCCGGCCGCGCTCCCCGACAACCTCGTCCCTTGCACCCGGGTTGCTATCGAGGGCATCCGCGCCGGCCGCCTCTACTCCGAAACGGGATGGGTATGAGCACGGCCGCGTCCACGCACCCGGACCTCCCGCCCGAGGAAGTGCGGCAGCTCGCCGAGCAAGCGGTGGGGCGCATCGCCACCTGGACGGACACCTCATGGGCCCGCGAGAGCAGCCGGGTATGGCGGGCCCGCGGAGCAGAGGGCGGGACCACCTGGTACGTCAAGATCCACCAGAACTTGCGTTTCTACGAACGCGAGGTGGACGCGTACCGCAGCTGGGCCCCGCGCCTCGCAGCCGCCGCCCCCACCCTCGTGACCGCAGACAACGCGTTGTGCGCCGTCGTCATCACCGCGGTGCCCGGCCGTCCTCTGCACGGTCTCGTGCCTCCGCTCGAGCAGCGACGACACCTCTTCCACCAGATCGGCGCCTTGGCCGCGGCCGTTCACCGCAGCGCGGCAACGCCGTTCCCCACGGCCGAAGGAGTGCCCGCGCTTGCGAAGGTCGAGCGGCACCTGAAAGCGGCACGCCCTTACCTGAATCCGGGGGATGAAGAATTCATCCGCAGCATCGTGGCGCGCGCCGAAGGCGTTCCGCCCCTGGACCGCGTGCCGACGCACGGGGACTTCCAGCTGCGCAATCTGCTTGAAGTTCCCCCCGCGAACTGGACAGCGGGTGTTTACGCTGCCGGGACGAGGCTCTGCCTGAGCAAGGATCTCGTTCCGAGCGGGGTGACGTACCCGTAGTCGGGGTGCCGACGGAGCCGGCTGCGGTTGTACTCGACCTCGACGTAGCGGAAAACGTCGGCCCGGGCGGCCTCGCGGGTCTCCCACACGGTCGTCCCGATCTCCGCTTTCAGGATGGCGAACCAGCTTTCCGCGGCGGCATTATCGTAACAAGAGCCGACGCGCCCCATCGACTGCCTCATGCGCAACTTGCCTATTTCGCTGCGGAATTCGTCACTCGTGTACTCGCTGGACTCAACCGGTCGTTGCAACACCGGCTTGTTGGAGCAAGAGTGGCTGCTCGTTGAACGCCTCGGCCGGGGTCCTCCAACCAAGTGTCTTGCGGGGTCTGGTGTTCAGCGCGTGAGCAATGGCTTCGATTTCTTCAGCTGACCAACGCGAGAGGTCGGTGCCCTTCGGGAAATACTGGCGCAGGAGTCCGTTGGTGTTCTCGTTCGTGCCTCGCTGCCATGGGCTGTGCGGATCGGCGAAGAACACGGGAATGCCCGTCTCGACCCTGAACTGCGTGTGCGCCGACATTTCCTTGCCGCGGTCCCAAGTCAGCGAACGCGTCAGCTGCTCGGGGAGCATCGACATCGTGTTGGCGAGTGCCTTCTTCATGGAGATCGCTCCGTAGCCGGCCAGTGCGGGGCCGTTCTTCGTTCGAGGGATCGTGCCGTATCCCTCTTCGCGGGGCAGATGAACCAGCATGGTGAATCGGGTCGACCGCTCGACAACGGTGCCGATTGCGGAACGCTCCAGCCGGATGATCAAATCTCCCTCCCAGTGGCCGGGGACAGCGCGGTCCTCAGCCTCGGCGGGCCTCTCGCTGATCAGCGCTTCGGGTGTGACGTGCGCCCAGGTCTTGCGCCGTGAACGAGCCCGCGGCGCACGCAGAGCGCGACCGGTCCGAAGGCACAGGATGAGCGGCGGGAAATGGTGCCTGGATTACGACCGACGTCTCAAGCGATCTCGCGCACTCCCTTGCCCTGGGCCCTGAGCAACGCGATCTCCTCTCGCTCGGAAAACGACAGGTACCTGCCCGAGGGCGGCTTCGAATCGAACGGTCGCATGCCGCCACACTGGCGGTACCAGAGCGTCGCGACCGCTGGCGCCACGCCGATGACGGCGGCGGCCTCCTCAGGCAGAAGCCCCTTGGCGATCTCCGTCCAGAACGCCGCCTCGACATGACGCTGATACTTCGGATGCCCCGGAGACCTCAGCTTCGGACGCAGCGCCCGGTCTGCTGCCTGCTGACGACGCACCATCCAATACCTCCACGCATACGAGGTGTTGCGACGACCAGTTGAATCCGCCCTCGCTGCCGCGATCCGTATGCATGACGCAACGCTGTGACCTGCAGGATTACCCTCCGACGCCTTCTCCGCATCAATGAAACGACACCGTGCCACGGTGTCTACCTCATCTTGTCCCGAGCGAAGAAGGCGGTCGCTTTTCCCAGAACCTCGATCGTGGCCTCCTGCTCGCGAACCTTCCGCCGCAGCTGGACCAACTCCTCACGCTCCGCAGTGGTCAAAGCCCCGGCGGGTCACTCACCGCGGTCGACCTTCGCCTGCTTCACCCACCCGCGCAGCCCTTCCGGACTCACGCCCAGATCCCTCGCGACCTCGGTGACCGTCTTCTCCGAGGACAACGCCAAGGCGACCGCGTCCCCGCTTGAACTCGGCCGTAAACCGCTTACTCATGTTGCTCTTGCTACTCACTACCTGTGACTGCTTCCTCCGGGACCATCCGTCCCAGTATCAAGCTGTCCGGCTGGCAGGGGGAGCCTCAGCTGCTGGACGAGAACGGCAGCCTCGCGGTGATCGACTTCGAACGCAGCGAGCCGGGCCCGGCCATCCGCGACCTGGTCCGCTTCTCGGACGCCTGGGCCGCGCAGCCCGGCCTTCACGACGCCTTCATGTCCGGCTACGGTCGCGAACTCACCCCCGCCGAAGAAGAACGCTTCGTCATCGATTCCACTCTCGATGCCCTCTCCGGAATTCAGTACGGCGCCGCCCACGCCGATGCGGAGACACGGCAGCGCGGGCACCGCACCCTGGCGTGCTTGCGAGACCAGGAACGCAACCAGTGACCGGCTACCCCGCAGACTCCGTCACGGAGCGCCACCCCGGTTCATCTTCCACGGGCCACAGACCGCAACGGACCACACCGCATCCATCGGAGGCACGCGTGCCTGACGACACCCAACAGGCGATCCCAGCCGTCCCGAGTCCGGCGACAGGAGATGAACCGCAGGAGCACCACATGCACCTGCTCCCGCGGTACTACCGCCAAGTGGAAGCTGGCCGCAAGACGATCGAAGTGAGGGTGGCCACCCCACAAAAGCGCGACGTCGCAGCCGGCGACACGGTCGTCTTCCACGACCGCGGCACCGGCCGGGAACTCGACGTCATCGTGCAGCGGATCACCCCATACGCCTCCTTTGAGGATCTGCTCAGCGCGGAGGATCCCGCGCGCATCGACCCGGCCGGGCCGCCCGGAGAACTGCTCGCCAACCTCCGGAGCATCTACCCATCGGCCAAGGAGGCTCTCGGCGTCCTCGCCCTCGCATTCGACCACCGCCCTGCACGGCCGGGCCGCCTCATGCCGATGACGCCCACGCAGTACGCGCAGAGCGTCCCCCACCACACGGTGTACGGCTGCCTGTATGTCCGGGACGAGCGTGACCGGCCGTCCGTGACGACCGTCGATTCCGCCAGGGACTGCGACTCTCCCGGCTGCCGCACCACAAGACGCTCGACGAGTATGACTTCTCGTTCCAGCCCGACCTCGACCCGCGCAAGGTCAAGGACCTTGCCACCCTCTCGTTCGTCGAGGCCAAGGCCAACGCGGCTCTCCTGGGCCCGCCGGGGGTGGGCAAGACACACATCGCCGTCGCTCTCGCCGTTGCCGCTTGCCGGGCCGGCTACTCGGTCTACTTCACCAGCCTCGACGACATGGTCCGCAACCTCAAAGCCGCCGAAGCCGCCGGGCGCCTGGCCAGCAAGCTCGGCACCTACCTCCGGCCGGGCGTCCTCGTTGTCGACGAGGTGGGCTACGAGATCCTCGAACGCGGAGAAGCGAACCTGGTCTTCCAGGTCATCTCAAAGCGGTATGAAAAGGGCTCGATCATCCTGACCTCGAACAAGACCTTCAGCGAATGGGGACAGGTGTTCGGCGACGAAGTCCTCGCCACCGCCATCCTCGACCGCCTCCTCCACCACTGCGACGTGATCTCCATCAACGGACCCAGCTACCGGCTAAAAAACCGGCTCAAGGCCATCGAACGGGACACGGACGTGGCCTGACAGACCGCGTCGACTCGGCGGCCGGGGCACGATCAGTCGTCTTCGAGTCGCTGGAAGACCGTGGAGAACTCGTCGCTCTCGATCAGTCCGGCGATCACATCGGTCATGGCGTCGATGCCGGGATCCCGGACGATCAGGCCGTCTGAGACCCAGAAGTAACGGCCTCCGAGAGCCTTGCCGCTTCCTGCCCAGGTCTCCATCAAGCGTTCGACCTCGGCGACCGTGAAGACAGTCGCGCTCCACCGGGAGCCGTCTTTGAGGTCCACGAAGACATCGACGTTGCACACCGCCTCCAACTCCTCGTCCGGGCCAGGCAGGAACGACGCCTCGAAGTCGTCCGCGCGAACCCGATACCACGGCCCGTCCCAACCTCGTTCGACCGATCCGGGCGATGCGCTACGACTCATCGTGCGAGTGTCTCCGGCCAGACTGACGATCTCAACCAAGATCTCAGCCGTGCTGCTTCCCGCGACATAGCTGGGGACGTTCATCCGTACGCGGCTGGGGAGCTTAGGTCGTACGCCGACACCAGCCACCGCCTGTGCCGTCGGCCACCGCCGTCCGCAGTTCCTCATACCGGGCCGCCATCGCTCCGGACTGCGCAGATCCCGTCCCTGCGGGGCTGTCAGCTGCAGCTTTTGGGTGACTCCTGAGTACGTGAGCTCGCGCGGCGGGCCAGCGCCCGCTCGATGGAACGCGGATGGACGCTCAGGCCGTACTCCTCGGCGACGGCGGCGGCCAGGTCCCTGGAGCGCAGGGACGGCTCGGCGGTCAGCCGCGTCTCGACGTACTCCATGACCGTGTCGGTGAGCTTGCGCGACCCCTTCGGCCCCGGCTTGCCCGGCACCAGCGCGGCCGGACCACCGGCGTCCAGCGCGGCCACGGCGTCGTAGTAGACCTGCCGGGAGAACCCGAACTCCCGCACCGCCCGGGCCGCGGGCACCTTGTCCACCCGCACCCGCCGCACCATCTCGTACTTCACCTGCACCAGATCCCGCGGATCGCAGAACGGGGAAGCGGTGAACACCGCGTCGACCACGGCCTCCGGCCGCGAATTCAGCGTCCGTGTCGCCCGCAGGGCATCCTCTTTCGGATCGCTCGTCGCCTTGTCGGCCATGTCGTCTCCCTCGCCCGCTTGCTGCCTCAAGAATTGCGTCGCGGCCGATGGCAGCCAAGAGCGCAAAGAGGCACCGGATCAGGTATCTGTGCAGGCCAGTTGGCATGGCGTGCGCTTTCTCAATCACCGTGCGCGGGACACGCCCCCATGCCTGCGGCGTGATCCTCAAGGCAGTCACGGCGTGATCTCCTGGGCACTGCTGCCGCGGCCGTCGAGGTGATCGATCAGGTCGGCCAGGGCCAGGAGGTCCTCGGTGCGGAACGGACTGCGGCCCGCGGCGAGCACGACAAAGGGGTCCTCGCCGCCCGCATCGGTCCACGCCGTCGGTGCGGACACCACTTCTCCCGCCTCGTCGCGGAAGTACACGCGGTCCTCGCCCCAGTTCTTGCGCCGGACGACGAACTCGTACGACCGGCCGTGCCACGGATGGAACGGGTGCGTGACCGTAACAAGTCGCTCCGCACCACGCGGATCGAGAGCATTTGACGGTTCGGTCCAAGGGCCGGGTCGAGCGACAGGTATTGATCGTCCGTGACCATGTGCTGGCCGGGCGGGCGTTTTCCTCCATCGAGGAGATGGACGCCGCGTTCACCGCCTGGGTGCCGATTCGGCGGGCGAAGATTCATGGCACCCACGGTGAGGTCATCGGCCACCGGGCGGTCCGTGACCACATGGCTCTGCGGCCGCTGCCGCAGAGTCCGTATGTGGTCTGTGACCGGTATCTGCGGCACCTCGGCAAGGACTGCCTGGTCGCCTTCGACGCGAACCTCTACTCGGTGCCCGCCCGCAAGGTCCGTCCCCGCCAGCTCGTCGAGATTAGGGCCACGAAGTCCCAGGTCATGCTGCACTCCACGGTTCCCGACCAGCACGGGCAGACGCTCCTTGCCGCCCATCCCCGGGCGGTGGGCCGCGGCGCCGTCATCAAGGACGAGGGGCACTGGGACGGCCTGCCCAAGGGGGACAACCGGCGGGTGACCACGGGCGATGTTCCCCTCCAGCCCCGCCGCCGGGATGGTCTGGGTGATGAGGCCCGGCCGCTGATGGCCCTGCTGAACCGGACGTCCGCCGCCCGCATCGAGGTCGGCCGCCGGCCTTTGTCGGTCTATGACGAGCTGACCGGCACCCGCCCCTTCACCGCGAAGTCGACACCGGAGGACCTGAGTTGAGCGAGCTGACCGGCAAGCGCATCCGCACCACGGCCGGGCGGCTCGGCCTGCCGCACCTGGCCGAGGCCCTGGGGCAGTACGTCGCCCGGGCGGACGAGGCCAAGATGGGCTATCTCGACTTCATCGACCTGGTCCTGTCCGAAGAGCTCGCCGTGCGTGAGGACCGCCGCTTCCGCCAGGGTCTGCGGACCTCGAAGCTGCCACACCACAAAACGCTGGACGACTTCGACTTCTCCTTCCAGCCCGAACTCGACCCCCGCAAGGTCAAGGACCTGGCGACCCTCTCGTTCATCGAGGACAAGGCGAACGCCGCCCTGCTGGGACCGCCCGGGGTCGGTAAGACCCATATCGCCGTCGCGCTCGCGGTCGCTGCCTGCCGGGCCGGCTACTCGATCTACTTCACCAGCCTCGACGACATGGTCCGCAACCTCAAAGCCGCCGAAGCGACGGGACGCCTGACCAACAAACTCGGCACCTACCTGCGGCCGGGCGTCCTCGTCGTCGACGAGGTGGGATATCAGCCGCTGGAGAGGGACGAGGCCAACCTGGTCTTCCAGGTGATCTCCAAGCGCTACGAGAAGGGCTCCATCATCCTGACCTCGAACAAAACCTTCAGCGAGTGGGGCCAGGTCTTCGGCGACGAAGTCCTCGCCACCGCGATCCTCGACCGGCTCCTCCACCATTGCGATGTCATCTCCATCAACGGCCCCAGCTACCGGCTCAAGAACCGACTCGCCGCCATCGAGCGCGAGGCCGAAGTGGCCTGACACTGGTGCACATAACTCTGTACTTGGCGGAGCACTCAGATGGCCCTGGCAAGATTTCCGTGAAGCTGGGGTGTGCCACTGTGCGCCGGTGACGCTCCGTCACGCATAGCGGCGTCGGAGCAGGGCCATGAGGATGACGCGGTGACGGAGCAAGGGGACCCCCGCGCGTCCGGCCATGATCCGCTTCTGGAGTTTCAGATCGGTGATGCGGCCTTCGTTGACGCCGGAGTTGAACGGGGTGGTGATGCCCTGGACGACTGCGGGCTGGTCCTCGCGGATGGCGTTGGCCAGGCTGACCAGGGCGGGGAGGCGGGAGGTCGCGAGTTGCTCAAGCCAGTGCGCCAGCAAGGCGGCGTCGCGGGAATCGAGCATGGCGGCGAACTGACGCACCAGGTCATGGGTTTGGTCCAGTTCCGGGCAGTGTTCAAGCAGCCGCCTGAGTGCCTCGGTGGCGTGCAGGCCGCGCCGGGATGGCGCGGTGGTGATCCAGCGGGCGACTTGCCGGGGCGAGGGCGGTCGCTCGCGCGGTGTGTCGATCGGCAGGCCCCGGCGCAGTGGCGCGATGGCCATCTTGACTCGCTGGTAGTGGCCCCGGTAACCCTTGGCGACGATCTCCTGGTGCAGCACCGTCGCATTGTGCTCGCCTTCCTCCCACCGCTGGCGCAGGTACTCCAGGTACGGATCGAGGCTGGTGGGATGGCGGGAGGGCGTGCGGCGTACGCACTCCTGCCAGGTGGCGGCTCGCGCGTATTTGCCCACTGTTCGCCTGTTCAGGCCCAGCCGGTGGGCTGCGGCGTGAAGGGAGATGCCGGTGTCGGTCACCGCGTGCACCGCATCGAAGAGGTTCTTCGCGTGGCGGCGGGCACGGGTGTCGGCCTGGTCGGATGGTGCAGTTGGGCTTGGTGGCGGCGATGCCGCTTCAGGATCGGGAACTGCTGCGGGCAGGCAGTCGCGGTGTGCGGCGGCAGTGTCCCCGACACGCTTCGACAAGCCCTGCCACAGATGGAAGCGATCGCTGACCTGCACCGCGTCCGGGGCGCCGTCGGTGATGCCCTGCCGATAGACCAGCGAGCCGTCCCGGCAGACGACCTCAACACCGGGATGCGTCCGCAGCCAGGCGGCCAGCTGCTCGGCGTCGCGCCCTGCCCACAGCTCGATCGGCAGCCGGGAGTCGGCATCCACCAGCAGGGTGCCGTAGACGCCCGCGTACAGCGCGAAGTCGTCCACGCCCAGCACCCGCGGAGTCGCTGCCGCCGGAAGTGGCAAGCGCATCAAGTGGAACAGCACGCTCGTCCGCGACAACGGTACCTTCAGAATCTGCAGAAGCCGGGCGCCGCCGCGGCCGGCGAGCAGCACCCCGGCCATCTGCACCAGGTGCTGCAGCAGCGGGCTGCGGCGCTGATAGCGCACCGTCAGCTCCTCCACCTGCTCGACGAACGTCCGCCGACCACAGCCCGGGCCGTCACAGAACAGTCGCCGTACCGACAGCCCGATAACGACCGGGCGGCCGCCGACAGCGACATCGGCCAGCGTGCGGCTATAGCGACTGTGCGCCCGCGAGGAACCGCGGCCGCAGTCCGGACACACGACCGTCAACTCCCGGGTGCAGGCCGCGATATGGACCACGCCGCCCGCCACCCACACCTGTTCCACCCGCACCGCATCGAGGTGCGGAGACACGATCCGTACGAGGTCATCACACTCGCCGACAATCCCGCGTCCTATGACGGAGCGTCACCGGCGCACAGTGGCACACCCCAGCTTCACGGAAATCTTGCCAGGGCCACTCAGATCAGTACGCGGACAACCAGTCGCGACGCGCACCACGTGACCGTCGTGAAGAAGAACCATCCCGGCCTGTACACCCAGGTCAGGAAGCTGCCCTGGCGAGACATCCCGCTCGGGCACCGCACTCGCGACCACGCCCACCACCGCGACGAGGTCCGCCGGCTCAAGGTCGCCGCGTTCAGCCACCTCGACTACCCCGGCGCCCGCCAGGCGATCCAAGTCGTACGGTGGCGACGCGACTTGAGCAGCGGGAAGCTGACCATCGAGCACGTCTACCTGATCACCAGCCTGACCGTCTTCGACGTCACCTGCACCGAGCT
>NZ_JBEXCW010000098.1:0-26332 GCF_040605435.1 Streptomyces sp. NPDC005574 | reverse complement strand
ACCCGAGTACATCCAGTACGCGGGCGATGCTCCGCCTTGCGACGCACCGCACCGGACGCCGCGAGCTTCCCGGCAAACCCTTCCGGTCACGGCACTAGGCCACCGGTTCGGGGAGCGCGGCCGGTGTCGCGGACCGGCCGCGATGTGCGGACGACACGCGCCACAGCGCTCCGGCGCCCACCGTGACCAGCAGGAACAGCACCGTGAACCACTGGAAGTACCAGTGGCCGCCCGCCGGGTCGTACACCGCCGCGCGGGGCCAGGCCAGGTTGACGGTCATGAACAGGCCGTAGAGCAGGGCCAGTGCGTTGACCGGGACGCCCCAGCGGCCTAGGGAGAACAGGCGGGCGCCCGTCTCGTCGGTGCCCTCGGAGCTGAACCCGCCGCGCAGGCGGCGGAGCAGCAGCGGGCCGGTGACCATCGCGTAGGCCAGGTACAGCATCACGATGCAGGTGGTGCCGATGGCGAGGAACGCCTCCGGGGAGGCGAAGTTGAGCAGCAGCAGCGCCGCCGCGAGGACGCCGACGACCAGGGCGGGCGCGCCGGGCATCCCCGTGCGGGGGTTGACCTTCGCGAGGCGGCGGGCGAAGGGGAGCTGCCCGTCGCGGGCCATGGAGAACAGCATCCGGCAGGCCGCGGTCTGGATCGCCAGCGTGGCGACGGCGATCGCCACCACCACGTCGGCCAGCAGCGCGCGTCCGACGCCGTCGCCCAGACTGCTGGTCAGGACGTAGCTCAGGCCGTCGACGCCCAGGTGTCCGTCGGTGAGGCTCGGCGCGGCGAGCAGTCCGCCGAGGACGATCAGCCCGCCGAGCAGGCCCGCCGCGCCCAGCGCGGTGAGGATGGTGCGGGGCGCGGTGCGCCGGGGGTTGTGGGTCTCCTCGCTCATCTCGCCCGCGCTGTCGAAACCGATCATCACGTACGCCGCCGTGAACGAGCCCACGAGCAGCGCGCCGAACAGGCCGGACTGGGCGGCGGTCCCGGTGTGGAAGGTGATGCCGGGGGAGCGCTCGGAGTGGGTCAGCAGCAGGACGACGATGAGGACCGCGCCGATGATCTCGGCGGTCACGCCGACCCGGTTGACGATCGACATCACCCGGTTGTCCACGAGGTTCACGATCGTGGTCAGGACCAGCAGGACCACGCCGAGGACGGCCGCGTTGGCCGCGCCGTCGGCCGAGACCGGTGACGGGTCGCTGCCGATCAGCTGGAAGCCCGACCAGATGGCGGGGAGCACCATCTGGAGGGCCAGTGCGGCCGCCGCGACCACCACGATCTGCCCGATCACCATGATCCAGCCGGCGAACCAGCCGAAGGTGGCGTTCGACAGGCGCGAGGACCACTGGTAGATCGCGCCCGAGATCGGGTAGCGGGCGGCGAGCTCGGCGAAGCAGGCGGCGACCAGGAGCTGTCCGGCCAGGACGATCGGCCAGGCCCAGAAGAAGACGGGGCCGCCGAACGCGTAGCCGAAGGCGAAGAACTGGAAGACGGTGGTCAGGACGGAGATGAACGAGAAGCCGGCCGCGAACGAGGCGTACCGGCCGAGGCTGCGGTGCAGCTCCTGGCGGTAGCCGAACTCGGCGAGGGAGCGGTCGCCGGGGGACTCCGGCGGGTCGGGGCGCAGGTCGGAGGGAACGGTTGTGGTCACGGCGGCACCTGCCTTGGGCGCTGAATTCCTGTCGGTTGACAGAAATTAGGGAGCCGCTGTTTCCGTGGCGTCACGCGGGCGTGTCCGAGGCGGGCCCAAGTCCTCACGCCCCGGCCGACCGCACGCTGTCGCGATGGATCGCGTCAGTGTCGGGGGCGGGGAGGGGGTGCGTAAGGGGGGTGTCAGGCCGGTGCGCGAAGGCTGTGGGAGGGGCGGTGGGGGTGTGGGCGGCTGGTGTGTTGTGCCGCCGGAAGCGGGCGGGTGCGGGCGGCGGAGATCCGGTGGTGCGCCGCGCTGTCGGGTGACCGGGTCGCGCCGTCGCCGGGCGGCCGGGTCCCCGCGCGGAAGCGGCGGCCCGCCGGGCGCGCGCGCAGGCAGCGCTAGCGCCTGGCGGCCGGGTGCCTGTGTGGGGACGGTGCCACCCGCCGGGCCGCCAGGCGAGCGTGCGCAAGCAGCGGCCTGACGCCCGCGCGAAAGCGGCAGCCCGCTGGGCGGCTGGGCGGGCTGGGTGCGCACGCGGAAGGGGCGGCACCTCGGAGGTGCCGCCCCTTCCCTGCGGGGCTCAGGCGGCGGTCGCGCCCTCCTGCTCCGCCTCGATGCGTGCGTTCCACTCGCGCTTGGCGGCCTGCCAGCCGTCCTCGTTGTGGCCGAGGCGCCAGTAGCCGGAGATCGACAGGTCCTCGCGGGGGATCCCGCGCTCGACCCGCAGCAGGTGGCGCAGTTCCTTCACGAAGGCCGCCTCGCCGTGCACGAACGCATGCACGCGGCCCTCGGGGAAGTCCAGCGCCCGGACCGCCTCGACCAGCGCCTCGCCGACGGGCCGGTTCCCGCGGTGCACCCAGCCGACCTCGACGTCCGAGTCGACCTTCTGCTCCTCCTCCGCACCCGTGACCTCGACGAAGGCGTGCGCCCGGGCGCCGGCCGGCAGCGACTCCAGGGAACGGGCGATCGCGGGCAGCGCGCTCTCGTCGCCGACGAGCAGATGCCACTCGGCGCTCGCGTCGGGGGCGTACGCGCCGCCGGGGCCCATGAAGCGCACGGTCTCACCGGGCCGGGCGCGCAGCGCCCAGGGGCCGGCCAGGCCCTCGTCACCGTGGATCACGAAGTCGAGGCTCAGCTCGCGCTGCACGGGGTCCCAGGCGCGCACCGTGTAGGTCCGGGTGACGGGCCACTGCTCGCGCGGGAACTCCTCGCGGATGCGCTCCATGTCGAACGGCTCGGGATAGGTCGCGCCGCCCGCCGGGAAGAGCAGTTTCACGTAGTGGTCGGTGCAGGTGTCGGCCGCGAAGTCGGCCAGGCCCTCGCCGCCGAGCACCACGCGCTGCATGTGCGGGGTCAGCCGCTCGGTGCGGACGACCTGCGCGGAGTGGGGCTTTCGTGGCTTGCGTCCCGGTCGTTCTGCCATGGCGGCCTCCCTGGTCCCGTGCTTAGGCTAACCTAAGTTAGCATCCCGCCCCGGCTGAACGCCTGTGCCCCGAGGGCAAGATTGAACCAAGCACAGACGTCGAATTCCCTCCGGCGGGGACATCATTCGCCTTCCGGGTGGGGTTCAGGCCCCCAGGGTCGTGAGCAGTCGGTGCAGGGACCCGCCCAGTCCCCAGCGGGCCGCCAGGGCCTCCAGCGCCGCCGGGTCGTGCGGCGCGCGCGGGAGGACCGTGTCGACCGCGGGCAGCGGCACGTCGTCCGCGACCTTGACGACCGTCGGAGCCGCCGCCAGATAGGGCCGGGACTCGTCCAGACGCCTGCGCTGCGACGGCGTGAGCGCGGCCCGCGGGTCGTTCACCGCCGCGACGATGCCGGCCAGGTCGCCGAACTCCGCCAGCAGCTTCGAAGCCGTCTTCTCGCCGATGCCGGGCACCCCCGGCAGGCCGTCACTCGGGTCGCCGCGCAGCAGCGCCAGATCCGCGTACCCCCGGCCGTCGACGCCGTACTTCTCGCGCAGCCACGCCTCGTCGGTCACCTGGAGGGTGCCGACACCCTTCAGCGGATACAGCACCCGCACCCCCCGCGCGTCGTCCACGAGCTGGTAGAGGTCGCGGTCGCCGGTGACGATGTCGACCGGCCCCTGGGCCCGCGCCGTGAACGTGCCGATGACGTCGTCCGCCTCGTACCCGGCGACTCCCACGCGGGCGATGCCGAGCGCGTCGAGGACGGCCTCGATGACGGGGACCTGCGGCGAGAGCGTGTCCGGAACCTGCTCCTCGTCGGGGCCGGTCTCGTGCTCCTCGGCGACGCGGTGCGCCTTGTAGGAGGGGATCAGGTCGACCCGCCACTGCGGCCGCCAGTCGGCGTCCATGCAGGCCACCAGGCGGTCCGGGTGGTGGTCCCGGACCAGGCGGTCGATGAACTCGAGGAGCCCGCGCACGGCGTTCACCGGTGTGCCGTCCGGTGCCTTCACGGACTCCGGGACCCCGAAGTAGGCGCGGAAGTAGAGCGAGGCGGTGTCGAGGAGCATCAGTCGTCCGGTCACGTCCCGCATCATGCCGTACGGCACCGACAGTCACCGTCCGGTGAAGAAGGCGTCGCACTTGTAAACGCCCTGTGAACTGGGCCACTCCCGTGTTTGGCCCATCCCGAGCAGGGCAGGTGCGGCCTCGGAGCGATGCCGATTGCACTTTCAACTGTTTGCGGCCTCTCGGCTCCCTCCCTGTCGCCGAGTCAAGAGGTACGCGTGTCATCCAGGCTTGAGGCCCACGAGCTCTACAAGGTGTTCGGCAGACGGCCGGACGAGGCGGTCGAACGGCTCCGGAAGGGAGCCGACCGGGAGGAGCTGCGCGCCGACGGCGCCACCGCCGCCGTGATCGACGCCTCCTTCACCGTGGAACCGGGCGAGATCTTCGTCGTCATGGGTCTGTCCGGCTCCGGGAAGTCCACGCTGCTGCGCATGCTCAACGGGCTCCTGGAACCCACCGCCGGGCACGTCGGCTTCGACGGCCAGGACCTGACCGCGCTGACCGCCCGGGAGCTGCGCGAGGTCCGTGCGAGGAAGATCAGCATGGTCTTCCAGCACTTCGCGCTCTTCCCGCACCGCAGTGTCCTGGAGAACGCCGCCTACGGCCTGGCCGTGCAGGGCCTGCCCCGCGCCGAGCGTGAGCGTCGCGCCGGCGAGGCGCTGGCCCTGTGCGGGCTGGCCGGCTGGGAGAAGTCCTGGCCGGACGAGCTGTCCGGCGGCATGCAGCAGCGGGTCGGCCTGGCCCGGGCCCTCGCCACCGACGCCGACCTGCTCCTGATGGACGAGTCCTTCAGCGCGCTCGACCCGCTGATCCGCCGGGACATGCAGGACCAGCTCCTCGAACTCCAGCGGACCCTGCGGAAGACCATCGTCTTCATCACCCACGACCTGAACGAGGCCATGCGCCTGGGCGACCGGATCGCCGTGATGCGCGACGGCCGGATCGTCCAGACCGGCACCGCGGAGGACATCCTGCTGCGCCCCGCGAACGACTACGTCGCCTCCTTCATCCAGGACGTGGACCGCTCCCGGGTCCTGACCGCGGGCGCGGTCATGGACCCCGACACGCGCGGCGACGAGGCGGACTGCGACTGCGAGACCGCGACACCCGACACGCCGTTCACCGAACTCTGCGCGATCAGCGCCCGCCTCACCCACCCCGTGGCCGTGCTCGACGCGCGCCGCGAACTCGTGGGTGTCGTCACCGCGGAGCGGCTGCTCGCCTTCCTCGGTGACGAGCAGGGCGCCGCCGTCCCGTGCGAAAGCCCCCGCCAGGACGGCGAGAAGGTGATCGCCGGTGCCTAGGATTCCGCTCGGCGACTGGGTCAACGACGCCGTCGACTGGCTGCTCAGCCACATGAGCTGGCTCTTCGACTTCCTCAAGACCGTCTTCACCGGTACCTACGACGGCATCGACGCCGTCCTCCAGGCCCCCGAACCGCTGCTGCTCGCGGGCATCCTCGCGGTCCTCGCGTTCTGGCTGCGCGGCACGACGGCCGGGGTCCTCACCTTCGTGGGATTCGCCTTCATCGACTCCCTCGAACTGTGGGAGGACGCGATGGTGACCCTGTCGCTCGTCCTCGTGGCCACGATCATCGCGCTGGTCGTCTCGGTCCCGGTGGGCATCTGGGCGGCACGCTCCAGCCGGGTCAGCGGGCTGGTCCGGCCGGTCCTGGACTTCATGCAGACCCTGCCCGCGATGATCTACCTCATTCCGGCGATCCTGTTCTTCGGCACCGGGGCCTCCGCGGGCATCGTCGCCACCCTGATCTTCGCGCTCGCCCCCGGTGTGCGCATGACCGAGCTGGGCATCCGGCAGGTCGACAAGGAACTGGTCGAGGCCGCCGAGGCGTTCGGCACCACACCGCGGGACACCCTGCTGCGCGTCCAGCTGCCGCTTGCCCTGCCCACCGTCATGGCCGGCGTCAACCAGGTCATCATGCTGGGCCTGTCCATGGCCGCCATCGCCGGCATGGTCGGCACCGGCGGCCTCGGCGGTGACGTCAACGAGGCCATCGGCCAGCTCGACGTCGGGCTCGGCTCCGAGGCGGGCGTCGCCATCGTGATCCTCGCGATCTACCTGGACCGCATGACCGGCGCCCTCGGCACGCACGTCTCCCCGCTGGGCCGCCGTACGGCCGCCAGGGCCCGCGCCTCCCAGGGCCTGCGGATCTGGTCCTACCGGCCCCGCCCGCAGGTCGCCGTCATCGGTCTCGTGGTCCTCGCCCTGGTGGCGGGCGGCATGAGCGTCTTCGGCGGCGGCGCCGGCGGCACCGCGGTCGCCGACGGCAAGGACGTCGGCAAGGGCAAGAAGATCAGCATCGGCTACATCCCGTGGGACGAGGGCGTCGCCTCCACCTACCTGTGGAAGGAGATCCTCGAACAGCGCGGCTACCAGGTGGACGCCAAGCAGTTCGACGCCGGCCCGCTCTACACCTCCCTCGCGCAGGGCTCCGTCGACTTCGAGACCGACTCCTGGCTGCCCACGACCCACGCGCAGTACTGGAAGAAGTACGGCAGCCGGCTCGACGACCTCGGCTCCTGGTACGACAGGACCTCCCTGGAGCTGAGCGTCCCCTCGTACATGAAGGGCATCGACTCGCTGGCCGACCTCAAGGGGAAGGCCGCCGAGTTCGGCGGGAAAATCACCGGCATCGAGTCCAGCGCCGGCGAGACGGCCCTGCTCAAGAGCAAGGTCCTCAAGACCTACGGCCTGGACAAGGAGTACAAGGTCGTCGACAGCTCCACGCCCGCGATGCTGGCCGAGCTCAAGCGCGCCTACAGCAAGAAGGAACCGGTCGTCGTCACGCTCTGGTCGCCGCACTGGGCGTACAACGACTACGACCTGAAGAAGCTCAAGGACCCCCAGGGCGCCTGGGGCAAGGGCGACGGCGTGCACACCCTGGCCCGCAAGGGCTTCGCGGACGACAACCCGGTCGTCGGCACCTGGCTGAAGAACTTCGAGATGAGCGAGAAGCAGCTCACCAGCCTCGAGGCCGAGATCAACAAGGCGGGCAAGGGCCGGCAGCAGGACGCCGTGCGGGCCTGGCTGAAGAAGAACCCCGGCGTGGTCGACCGGCTGGCCCCGGTCGAGGGCGGCTCCGGCCAGACCCCCGCCGAGGCCGAGCGCGCCGTGGACGTGGCCTGGTTCCCCTGGGACGAGGACGTCGCCGTCACCTACCTGTGGAAGGACGTCCTCGCGCGGCGCGGCTACCGGCTGAACCTCAAGCAGATGGACGTCGGCCCGGTCTACACCGGTCTCGCCTCCGGAGACCTCGACCTCAACTTCGACGCCTGGCTGCCGTACGCGCAGAAGAACTACTGGGACAGGAGCAAGGACAAACTGCGGGACCTCGGCACCTGGTACCGGCCGACCTCGCTGGAGATCGCCGTGCCGTCCTACGTCAAGGGCGTCACGTCGCTCGCGGACCTCAAGGGCAAGGCGTCGACGTTCGACGGGAAGATCATCGGCATCGAACCGGGCACGGGCGAGATGAACCTGCTCAAGACGAAGGTGCTGCCCGGCTACGGGCTGGACAAGGAGTACAAGGTCGTCGACGGCTCCACGCCGGCGATGCTGGCCGAACTCAAGCGCGCCTACGCCAAGAAGGAGCCCGTCGCCGTCGCGCTGTGGTCGCCGCACTGGGCGTACAGCGAGTACGACCTCACGAAACTCGCCGACGACAAGAAGCTGTTCGGCGAGGGCAACACGATCCGCACCATTTCCAGCGCCGGGTTCCCCCGGCAGTATCCGCAGCTCACCAGGTGGATCAGGGACTTCCGTATGAGCGAGGGCGAACTCGGCTCCCTGGAGGGCGAGATCAAGCGGCAGGGCCAGGGCCACGAGGAGGACGCCGTCGCCTCCTGGCTGAAGGAGCACCCGGACATGGTCGAGCGGATGACCCCGAGGTAGCCGCCGTACCGAGACCGCCCGAGGGGCGGGCCTCCCCACGCGTCCTGACAGCGTGTGGCGGGGCCCGCCCCTCGGGCCGTCTCCGGCCCGCTCGGGCCCCGCTCGCATCCGGCTCGCGCACCGCCCGCGCCCCGTTCGCGTCCGTCCCCTCCCCGGCGCCGCCTACGGAAAGGTTCCGGCCAACCACGGAGCGCCACGCGACCGCCAGAGCCGCACCCCGGCCCGGCCGGACCTGCCCTCCGCACCCGCGCCGCCCCCGGCACCTCGTCCCGGACCGACGGGGTCACCCCGGGGCCTGATCCCGTGCCCGGCGGAACCGGCGCCACGACCGGCCGGCCCCGCCCACCAGGTCGGCGGCCGCCAACTCCGCCCTTCCGCCCGCGCCTTCACTGCGGGGACGCAACCGCTGATCACCGGCCTGACGGCGGCCCTGCCCACGGGAGACGGCCGGGGGAACACACGGGCGGTCCCGCGCATTGAAACGAGAGCGGCCGCTCGCGCGCGGACCGGGACGCGGTGGTCGCGCAGGAACTCCGGAGTACGCCGCCCGACGTCCGCGGACCGGCGCTCGGCAGGTCGGCGGGCCGCCGGCCACGCATCCGGAAACAGCCCTTCCGTTCCCCGCCCCCGGCCCGCTGACCACCGTCGCCGGCAGCCGTTCCACGGCGCCGGCCAGCCTGTTCGTCGCGAAGGAGGGACGCGCGGCCACAGAGTGCGAGAAACTGGTGTACTGGCGCGAACTGTGAGGTCCGGTCGCACGCGGTGTCTCCTCGATGTGACGGGCACCTGAAACGGTTTGCCGGACCTGCGTAGGGTGCAGGGAAGTCATCGGGAGCGGTGGGCCGGACGCCTCGCGCAGACAGCGGACCGACGAGCGAAGGAGGGAGCCAGAGCCATGGGCGACCACAAAGAACAGCCCCTGCGGGTCGGCGCGGCCGTGCGCCGACGGCGCCGGGCACTGGAGCTCACCCTCGCTGTCGTGGCCCAGCGCAGCGGCCTGTCGGTCCCCTTCCTGAGCCAGATCGAGAACGAGCGGGCGCGCCCCAGCCAGACCTCCCTGGAGAAGGTCGCCGACGCCCTGCGCACCACCGCCGTCGAACTCCTCGCCGCGGCCGACCCGGCGTGCAGCGTCGACGTCGTGCGCGCCGAGGGCACCGAGCCGGAACTCGAACCCCGGGAGCGGTCGCTGGTGCGCGGACACCACCAGATGCACGCCTCGGAGTTCACCGGCGACCAGGACGCGGGCCGCGAATTCCAGTACCGCAACGACCAGTTGATGTACGTCGCCGACGGAGCCGTGGAGATCGAGGCGGAGGGCCGCGCCTACCGGCTCGGACGCGGCGACACCCTGTACCTCACCGGCGGGGTCCGCCACCGCTGGCGGGCGACCGTCGGGGACACCCGGGTGATCGTCGTCGCCGTGGCCGAGCACATCGAGGCGGTCCGGGACCGGCCGCGGCGGTGAGGGTCGTCTCGCTGGTCCCGTCGCTGACGGAGGCCGTGGCGCTGTCGGCGCCGGGTGTCCTGGTGGGCGCGACGGACTGGTGCACCCACCCCGCCGGCCTCGGCGTGACCCGCGTCGGCGGCACCAAGAACCCGAAGACCGACCGGATCATCGCCCTCGCACCCGACCTGGTGATCGCCAACGAGGAGGAGAACCGCGCCCCCGACCTCGCCGTGCTGCGCGCGGCGGGCGTCGAGGTCCTGCTCACCGAGGTGCGGGACGTGCCGCAGGCCCTGCGGGAGCTGGCCCGCGTCCTGGCCGCCTGCGGAGCGCGCGCCCGGCCCCGCTGGCTGGACGAGGCCGAGGCCGCCTGGTCGGCGCCGCCGCCCGGACGCCGTACGACAGCGGTCGTGCCGATCTGGCGGCGGCCCTGGATGGTGCTGGGCCGGGACACCTTCGCGGGCGACCTGCTGGCCCGGCTCGGCGTCCACCACCTGTACGCGGGCCACGCGGAGCGCTACCCCCGGATTGCGGTGGAGGAGCTGCGGGAGGCCGCGCCGGACCTCGTCGTCCTGCCCGACGAGCCCTACCGCTTCACCGCCGGGGACGGCCCGGAAGCCTTCGCGGGCCTGCCCTGTGCGCTGGTCAGCGGACGGCACCTGACCTGGTACGGGCCGTCGCTGGCCGAGGCGCCGCGGGTGCTGGGCGAGGCGCTGCGAGCAGCTCGCCGCTGAGCAGCCCGCGGACCGTGCCCGCGGCGGCGGTGCCCCAGGCGGCCACCAGGACCGCGTACAGCCCGGCCGCGAGCCAGCCGTACACGGCGAGCCCGGTGTGCCTGGCCAGAGCCTCGGCGCCGGTCACACAGGTGCCCACCGGGAAGGTGAACGCCCACCAGGTCATCGCGAAACCCATGCCCCGCCGGCGGGCGCGCAGCACGTGGGCGGCGGCCAGTACCGACCAGAACAGGGCGAAGCCCATCACCGGCACGCCGTACAGGACGGCGAGGACGCCGAGACCCCGGGCCTCGGCGGCCGGTACGACGCCCGGTGCCAGGTCCGCGAACCTGCCGACGGCGGTGGTGGACTGCCCGAGCGGCCCCAGCACGAGGAACAGGGTCGGGGTGAGGACGAGCGGGAGGGGACCGGCGGTGAGGAGCCGGGCGAAGATCATCGGGAGCATGAGCAGGGTCGCGAGCAGACTCAGCCCGAACAGCGCGACGCAGGCCCACAGCAGCGTCTGCCGGGCCGCGCCGGACGGCAGGTACGGCACGAGGAGCGGGCCGAGCGCGGCGGACACCATGGGCGCGACGACGGGCAGCAGCCACACGGGACCGGCCTGCTCCGGCCCGACCCGGTGGCGTGCGGCCATGAGGTACGGCACGGCGACGGCGGCCGCGAGCCCCACGGCCGTACCGGCCCCGAACAGGACCGCGTCGACGGCGACGGCCGCTGCGGTGCCGATCCAGTCCCGGCCGAGGGTGAGGGTCGCGCCGCCGACCGCGAGCAGGGCCATGGCCAGGCAGCCGTAGAACGGTGCCGTCGCCGGGTCGAGGAGGCCGGCGCGGGCCTGGTCGCTGTGGTACCTCCAGTGCAGGCCGCGGGCGCCCAGCAGCACCAGGAGCATCACGAGGGACAGGGCCCAGACGGCGACCAGGACGGTGCGTGAGCCCGGCACGTCCAGGGGGAGCGCGGTGCCCGCGGTGGCGGTGATCGCGGTGCCCATGACGCAGGCGTACCAGTTGGGTCCGAGGTGACGGACGGCCGGGACGGGCCGGCGGCGCGGGCGTGCGGTGGCACGGGGGAGGGGCTGGGCGGCGGTGACCATGGCTCCACGGTCCCGCCCGGGGACGCGCGCGACCAGGCAGTTCATCTCTATGAGGACATAAGCTGAAGTTATGAGCAGCAGCGGTGGGGTGGCGGAGCGGGACGGCTCCGAGCAGATCGGCGGCGGCTCGCTGGCCCACCGGGTACCGGAACTCGGCGCCCTGCAACTGCTGTTGGCGGTGGCGCGGCTCGGCAGTCTCGGTGGCGCGGCCCGCGAGATGGGCATCACCCAGCCGGCCGCGAGCAGCCGCATCCGCTCGATGGAACGGCAGCTGGGCGTGGCCCTGGTGGACCGTTCACCGCGCGGTTCCCGGCTCACGGACGCCGGTGCCCTGGTGACCGACTGGGCCCGGCGGATCGTCGAGGCGGCGGAGGCCTTCGACGCGGGCGCGCAGGCGCTGCGCGACCGCCGGGACTCCCGGCTGCGGGTCGCCGCGAGCATGACGATCGCCGAGTACCTGCTGCCGGGCTGGCTGCTCGCGCTGCGCGCCCAGCGGCCGGACACGGCGGTGTCACTGCTGGCGGGGAACTCGGCGACGGTCGCCGAGCGGCTCCTCGCCGACGAGGCCGACCTCGGTTTCGTGGAGGGCCTCAGCGTGCCGCCCGGCCTGGACTCCGCCGTCATCGGCCACGACCGGCTGATCGTGGTGGCCGCGCCCGCACACCCCTGGGCCCGCCGCCGGCGCCCCCTGGACCCGGCGGAACTCGCCGCGACCCCGTTGATCCTGCGGGAGGAGGGCTCGGGCACCCGGCAGGTCCTGGACGCGGCGCTGGGCGGACTGGCCCGCCCCCTGATCGAACTGTCCTCGACCACCGCGGTGAAGGCGGCCGCGGTGAGCGGCGCCGGACCGGCGGTCCTCAGCGAACTGGCCGTGGGCGACGAACTGGCACTGCGGCGGCTGGTGAACGTCCCCGTCGCGACCGTGTCCCTGGCCCGGGACCTGCGCGCCGTCTGGCCGACGGGCCACCGCCCGGTGGGCCCGGCCCGCGAGCTGCTGTCGCTGACGCGAGGGTAGGCCGCGGAAGCGGGGCCGCTCGGCTGGCTCCGGGTCGCGCTCGGGCCGGGCGGTCGTGTGCGACCCGCGCCCACGCGCGCCGCCGGGTGGACTCGACCGGTCGTCTGCGCTCCGGCCCGGTTCGCGATGGGGCTTGTGCTCCGGTCCGGTTCTCGACTCGGCGTGTGCTGCGGTCCGGTTCTCGGCGGGGTGTGTGCTGCGGTTCGGTTCTCGGCGGGGTGTGTGCTGCGGTTCGGTTCTCGGCGGGGTGTGTGCTGCGGTTCGGTTCGCGATGGGGTGTGTGCTGCGGTTCGGTTCTCGGCGGGGTGTGTGCTGCGGTTCGGTTCTCGGCGGGGTGTGTGCTGCGGTCCGGTTCCCGACGGGGCCTCAACCCGGCCCGGTTCCCGACGGGGCGTGTGGTCGTCTGCGCCTTCACGGCCTTCTCGGCCTTCACGGCCTTCCGTGGCTTCACGCGGCCTTGCGCGGCTCCACCCTGCCTCTCAGGGCTTCCGGGCGGTCGTGGGCGGCGCTGCCCGGCCTCGCCAGGCTTCGGGCGGCCTCGCGCGGCCCCCGCGCCGCCCGCACGGCCCCCGCACGCCCTCGCCCGGCCCCGCGCAGTCAGCGCGCCCAGCCGCTCACTACGTGGACCGTGTGGCCGCCCAGGTCGTGGCGGCCTCGACCAGGGCGCTCACGACCCGTACGTCCTCGCCCATCTCCGGATGCCACTGCACCCCCAGCACCCAGTCGGCGGACGGCAGTTCCACCGCCTCCACCGTGCCGTCCTCCGCGTGCGCCGACACCACCAGACCGGTGCCCAGCCGGTCCACGGCCTGGTGGTGGTAGGCCGGTACGGACGTCAACTCCGGTACCGCGTCGGCGTACAGCGTGCCCGGTACCGGCTTGACCGGGTGGCGGCCGAACACGCCGATGACCTCTGCGTGGCCGTCGAGGTGCTGGACGAGCGTGCCGCCGAGGGCGACGTTCAGCAGCTGCATGCCCCGGCAGACGCCCAGCAGCGGGACGCCCGCGGTGAGCGCCGCGTCGATCAGGGCGAGCTCCCAGGCGTCCCGCGCCCGGGCGGGCGGGCCGGTACGCGGGTCGGGCTCGGCGCCGTACCGTGCCGGCTCGACGTCCGGACCGCCGGCGATCACCAGCCCGTCGAGGCGCGCGACGGCCGCGGCGGCGTGCTCCGGCGCGTCCGGCGGCAGCATCGCGGCGAGTCCACCGGCCCGCTGCACGAGCCGCGGATACCCGACCGGCAGCAGCGCCGCCTCCAGCTCCCACACGCCCCAGCGCGCCCCGGCCTCGACGTACGTACTGATGCCGATCAGCGGCCTGCCCGCCATGCGTCCTCCCCGCCACAGCAATGGAACATGTTCATACCTTTGCCTACAGGGTGCGCGGCGGGCAAGAGCCGCCGGGGGCCGGACCGCGGGCGGGCGGGCTCAGGTCAAAAACCCCCGCAGGAGGGCCGCCGTGCCGCCGCAGTGCTCCCGCATCATCTCCCGCGCGCCGTCCGCGTCGCCGTCGAGCACCGCCTCGACCAGCGCGGTGTGCTGCCGCTGCGAGTGCTCCAGGTTGCGCACCAGCAGCGGGATGCAGTCCAGCAGGTCGTTCACCGTGGCCCGTACCGCCGCGTACTGCGCGGTCAGCGTCGGTGAGCCGCACAGCTCGGTGAGCGTGAGGTGGAGCAGGGTGTCCAGCCGCCGGTACTCCGCCAGCGGCGCGTCCCGCGTGCCGGCCAGCGCCTCACGCAGCCGGGCCGCCTGCTCCGGCGACAGCCCGTGCGTCGCGCAGAGCCCCGCCGCGCCCACTTCCAGTACCTCGCGGAACCGCAGGACGTCCTCGACGTCGGTCTCGGCGATCCGCCGCCGCAGCTCGTCCCCGCCGACCCTGTCGGACCTCGGGAGCACGAACGTGCCGCCGTAGCGGCCGCGCCGCGACTCGACCAGGCCCTGGTCCTGGAGCACCTTGAGGACCTCGCGCAGCGTCACCCGGCTGATCCCCAGCCGCTCCGCCAGCTCCCGCTCGGCGGGCAGCCGCTCACCGCCGGGCACCAGGCCGAGCCGTACGACCTGGAGGATCTGTTCCAGCGCCTCCTCGAAACCGTTGCCGGCCCGCACCGGCCGCAGCACCTGCGCCAGCCGGTCCGCCGGGCCCGCCGCGAGGTCCGCCGGCCCGTCGGCCCGGCCTGTGCCAGTGGCTGTGCCAGTGCCTATGCCAGGGCCTGTGTCAGGACCCGCCTGCGACATCCGGCCGCACCCCCTTCCCAAGCAAAGGTTCTCCGCAATACCTTATGGCTTCCGGCTGACCGAAGAAGCCGAAGGAGGCTTTCCCGTGGCAGACCGCACACCCCCGCTCGGCGTCGAGGAGCTGCACGCCCTCGTGGCGAGCGGTGAGATCGACACCGTCGTCCTGGCCTTCCCCGACATGCAGGGGCGGCTCCAGGGCAAGCGGTTCGCCGCCCGCTTCTTCCTCGACGAGGTGCTCCACCACGGCACCGAGGGCTGCAACTACCTGCTGGCCGTCGACGCCGAGATGAACACCGTCGACGGCTACGCCATGTCCTCCTGGGACCGCGGCTACGGCGACTTCGCCATGCACCCGGACCTCACCACCCTGCGCCGCGTCCCCTGGAACGCCGGCACGGCCATGCTCGTCGCCGACCTCGCATGGGAGGACGGCTCCCCGGTCGTCGCCGCACCCCGCCAGATCCTGCGCCGCCAGCTGGAGCGGCTAGCCGAGCACGGCCTCACCGCCCAGGTCGGCACCGAGCTGGAGTTCATCGTCTTCAAGGACACCTACGAGCAGGCGTGGGACGCCCACTACCGGGGCCTGACCCCGGCCAACCAGTACAACATCGACTACTCGGTGCTCGGCACCGGCCGCATCGAGCCGCTGCTGCGCCGCATCCGCAACGAGATGGCCGCCGCCGGCCTCACCGTCGAGTCCGCCAAGGGCGAGTGCAACCCCGGACAGCACGAGATCGTGTTCCGCTACGACGAGGCCCTCGTCACCTGCGACCAGCACGTGATCTACAAGACCGGCGCCAAGGAGATCGCCGCCCAGGAAGGCGTCTCCCTCACCTTCATGGCCAAGTACAACGAGCGCGAGGGCAACTCCTGCCACATCCACCTCTCGCTCACCGACGCGGACGGCACGAACGCCATGGCGGGCACCGGCGCCGACCCCGGCGGCATGTCCGAGGTCATGCGGTACTTCCTCGCCGGGCAGCTCGCCGCGCTCCGGGACTTCTCCCTGCTCTACGCCCCGAACATCAACTCCTACAAGCGGTTCCAGCCGGGCTCCTTCGCCCCGACCGCCGTCGCCTGGGGCCACGACAACCGCACCTGCGCCCTGCGGGTGGTCGGCCACGGCCGCTCCCTGCGGTTCGAGAACCGGCTGCCCGGCGGCGACGTCAACCCGCACCTCGCGGTGGCCGGACTGGTGGCGGCCGGCCTGTACGGCATCGAGCGGAAACTGGAACTGCCCGAGGCGTGCGCGGGCAACGCCTACGCCGCCGACTACGCGCACGTCCCCTCCACGCTGCGCGAGGCCGCCGACCTGTGGGAGAGCAGCCCGATCGCCCGGGCCGCCTTCGGCGACGAGGTCGTCGCGCACTACCGCAACATGGCGCGCGTCGAACTGGACGCCTTCGACGCCGCGGTCACCGACTGGGAGCTGCGCCGCTCCTTCGAACGCATGTGAGGCCCCGTTGTCTTCCGGATCTTCCGAGTCCCCCGCCCACGCGCTGGACGTACTGAACCCCGCGACGGAGGAGGTTCTCGCCACCGTCACCGGCAGCACGGCCGCCGACGTGGACGCGGCCGTCACGGTCGCCGCGAGGGCGCAGGTCCGCTGGGCCGCGCTGGTGCCGGGCGACCGCGCCCGACTGCTGCGCCGGTTCGCCGCCGCCGTGGACGAACACCTCGAGGAACTGGCCCTGTTGGAGGTTCGCGAGGCCGGGCACACCGTCGGCAACGCCCGCTGGGAAGCGGGCAACGTGCGCGACCTGCTCGACTACGCGGCCGGCGGCGTCGAGCGACTGATGGGCCGTCAGATCCCGGTCGCCGGCGGCCTCGACGTCACGATCCTCGAACCCCTCGGCGTGGTCGCGGTGATCGCGCCCTGGAACTTCCCCATGCCGATCGCCGCCTGGGGCACCGCTCCCGCGCTCGCCGCGGGCAACGCCGTCCTCCTCAAGCCCGCCGAGACCACCCCGCTCACCGCGCTGCGACTGGCCGAACTCGCCCTGGACGCCGGGCTGCCGGAGGGACTGTTCCAGGTCCTGCCCGGCCGCGGGCCGGTCACGGGCGCCGCGCTCGTCGACCACCCGGGCGTCGCGAAGATCGTGTTCACCGGGTCGACGGCCGTGGGCAAACAGGTGCTGACCCGGGGCAGCGCCCACCTCAAGCGGATCACCCTCGAACTCGGCGGCAAGAGCCCCAACATCGTCTTCGCCGACGCCGACCTCGAAGCCGCCGCGGCCGCCGCCCCGATGGCCTTCCTCGACAACTCCGGCCAGGACTGCTGCGCCCGCACGCGCATCCTGGTCCAGCGCCCGGCCTACGACCGCTTCCTCGACCTGCTGGCTCCCGCGATCGAGTCCGTCGTCGTCGGCGACCCGGCCGACGAGCGGACGCAGATGGGGCCGCTGATCTCCAAGTCCCAACTGGAACGCGTGCGTTCCTACGTCGACGCCGACGCGCCCGGCCTCCGCGGCAAGGCTCCCGAGGGCCCCGGCTTCTGGTTCCCGCCCACGGTCCTCACCGGCGTCGACCCCCGCGCGCGGGTCGCCGTCGAGGAGGTCTTCGGGCCGGTCGCCGTCGTCCTGCCCTTCGAGGACGAGGCGGAGGCGGTCGCCCTCGCCAACGCCACCGACTACGGCCTCTCCGGCTCGATCTGGACCCGGGACGTCGGCCGCGCCCTGCGCGTCTCGCAAGCCGTCCGGGCGGGCAACCTGTCCGTCAACTCCCACTCCAGCGTCCGCTACTGGACCCCCTTCGGCGGCTACAAGCAGTCCGGCATCGGCCGCGAGCTCGGCCCGGACGCCCTGACCGCCTTCACCGAGACCAAGAACGTCTTCATCAGCACGGAGGGCCCCGCACAGTGACCGCAACGAGTGACGACATCATCTGCCGCCGCCTGGTCGGCCGGACCGCCGTCATCACCGGCGCCGGCAGCGGCATCGGCCTCGCCACCGCGCGCCGGCTCGCCTCCGAGGGCGCGCACGTCGTCTGCGGCGACATCGACGAGCGGAGCGGCAAGGCGGCGGCCGAGGAGGCCGGCGGGATCTACGTGAAGGTCGACGTCACCGACCCCGAGCAGGTCGAGGCGTTGTTCAGGACGGCCTTCGAGACCTACGGCAGCGTCGACATCGCGTTCAACAACGCCGGTATCTCCCCGCCCGACGACGACTCCATCCTGGAGACCGGCCTGGAGGCGTGGAAGCGCGTCCAGGACGTCAACCTCACCTCCGTCTACCTGTGCTGCAAGGCCGCCCTCCCCTACATGCGGCGCCAGGGCCGGGGCTCCATCATCAACACGGCGTCCTTCGTGGCCCGCATGGGCGCCGCGACCTCACAGATCTCGTACACCGCGTCCAAGGGCGGCGTGCTCGCCATGTCCCGGGAACTGGGCGTGCAGTTCGCCCGCGAGGGCATCCGCGTCAACGCCCTCTGCCCGGGGCCCGTCAACACGCCCCTGCTGCGGGAGCTGTTCGCCAAGGACCCCGAGCGGGCCGCGCGCCGGCTGGTGCACATCCCGCTCGGCCGGTTCGCCGAGGCCGACGAGATCGCCGCCGCCGTCGCCTTCCTCGCCAGCGACGACTCCTCCTTCGTCAACGCCAGCGACTTCCTGGTGGACGGCGGGATCTCGGGCGCCTACGTCACCCCCCTCTAATGCCGTGACCGGAGAGGTTCACCGGCTCGCGACGCCCGGCACGGCACTTCGCCGCGTTGTCGCATCACCCGAGTACATCCAGTACGCGGGCGATGCTCCGCCCTGCGATGCACCGCACCGGACGCCGCGAGCTTCCCGGCAAACCCTTCCGGTCACGGCACTAGGAGCCGTCCGGCCGCCGCCTCCCCGCGGCGGCCGGGCTACAGGAAGGTGCGGCCCTCCCCGCGGTACGTCGGGACGGCCGCCGTCACCGTGTCCCCCTCGATCAGGTGCAGGGTGTCGAACCGCTCGCACAGCTCACCCGCCTTCGCGTGCCGGAACCACACCTTGTCGCCGATCAGCAGGTCGTCGGCGGGGTACCCGAGCAGCGGGGTCTGCACCTCGCCCGGCCCCTCCTGCGGGTCGTAGCGCAGGCCCTCCGGCAGATACGGCACCGGGAGCCGGTCGGCGCCGGCCGCGCCCGAGGCCGGATAGCCACCCCCGAGGACGGTCACCACCCCGACCCCCGGCCGCCGTACGACGGGCTGCGCGAACAGGGCCGCCGGACGCCCGCTGAACGACGTGTAGTTGTCGAACAGCCGCGGCACGTACAGCCCGGAGCCGGCCGCGATCTCCGTCACCGCGTCCTCCGCGGCGGTGTGCTGCACGCTGCCCGTGCCGCCGCCGTTGACGAACTCCAGGTCCGGCACCACTGCCCGGACCGCGCGCACCGTCTCCGCCCGCCGCTCGGCGAGCTCCCGGCGGGCGGCCGACTGCATCAGCCGCACGGCCCGCGAGCGCAGCGGCCGTCCGGCGACCGCGTCACCGACACCGGCGACATGCCCCTCGTACCCCATGATCCCGACGACCTTGAACCCCGGCCGCCGGGCCACCGCCCGCGCCAGCTCCGCCACCTGAGCGGGGGAGTGCAGCGGCGACCGCAGGGCGCCGACCCGCAGCCGGCCGCCCAGCAGCTTCAGGGACGTGTCCAACTCCAGGCATACCCGCACCACTTCGCGGCCGCCCTCGCGCGCCGCGTCGATCAGTTCGAGCTGCGCCGGGTCGTCGACCATCACCGTCACCGCGGCGGCCAGCTTGGGATCGGCGGTCAGCTCCGCGAATCCGGCGCGGTCCGCCGTCGGATAGGCCAGCAGCACGTCCTCGAATCCGGAGCGCGCCAGCCACAGCGACTCGGCGAGGGTGAACGACATCACGCCCGCGAAGCCCTCCTTCCCGAGGACGCGTTCCAGCAGGGCCCGGCAGCGCAGGGACTTGCTGGCGACGCGGATCGGTTTCCCGCCGGCCCGGCGGAGGAGGTCGTCCGCGTTGGCGTCGAAGGCGTCCAGGTCCACGATCGCGAGCGGGGCGTCGAGGGAGGCGGTGGCCCGGTCGTAACGGGCCCGGTCGGCGGCGCGCGCAGTCATGAACGAAGCCTGCCAGACAGGATTACCGCAGGGTAGGGGGACGTTCCGGGCAGAAGCCCCGGCTCCGCGGACTGGTTCCCGTTCCACCGGGAGCAACCCGTAGAGTGACGCGCACGCACGGACGAACGACCCCGGCCACAGGCTCGTGCCGGGATGGCGCTCCGCCCGCGCGGGTATGCGTGTCCGTTGACGGCCGAGTCCACGGACGACAGGCGAGAACAGCCCGCGTACGAGGAGATGGCCCGGGCACGAGGAAACGGGGGGTGCATGAGCACGGAAGCGCGGCGCGCCTCCCCACCTCCGCGACCGGAACAGCCACCCGGCGGCGGCGAGGGTCAGGCCGGGGAGACGGACCGCCCGGCCTCCGACCCGGCGGAACGTTCCGGTCGCCCACCGGCGACCGGCCCCGAGGGTTCCGGCCGCGCGCAGGCCGCCGGTCCCGGGCGTCCCGTCCGGTGGGAGGCCTTCGCCAAACGCGACACCCCGCGGAACAACGACGCCGCGACGACTTCCGGGGGGCCGTCCACCGCCCCCGCCGCGGGGCCACCCGGACATTCGGTGCCGCGAGCGGCGGCGCCGGGTCCCCGCCCCACATCGCCGTCGTCCGGGGGGCCGTCCTCGCAGGCCGGGGCGCCTGCCGGGGAGTCCGCTCCCCGCCCCGCCCCCCGCTCCGCACCGTCGCCCGGCAGGACGTCCGCGGAGACGGTGACCGGCGGTCCGGACGGTTCACGGACGGCTGGCTCCGGCCCCGTGCGGCCGTCGGCCCCCGCGGCTTCCCAGGCCCTGGGGTCGGGCGGCTCGTGGGCGCCGGGTCCGGGTGGCGCGTGGACGCCGGGCCCGGGTGACTCCTGGGCGTCCGTGCCGGACGGCATGCCGGTGTCGGGCGGCGGGCGGCAGACGCCGAGCTCGGGTGACGGGAACGCGGCGTCCGGTGGGGCACGGGTCCCGGCCCCGGCTGAGGTGCGGGCCTCGACCCCCGGCGGGGCTCGGCCACCCGCGTCCGGCGGGGAGAGCGCGCCCGTACCGGACGCTTCGACCGCGTCGGTGCGGGAAGCCGCCGCCGGTGACGGTTCGGGCGGTCCCGCGGCGCCGAGGCGGACCCGTACGGACGGTGAGAGCCGCCCCGTGTCCGGGCCGCCGCCGCATTCCCGGCCGTACTTCCCGGGCCCGAGGACCGCGTCCCCGCAGGACACCGGTTCCTCGTCCCCGCCCCCGCCCCCGCCTCCGGCCTCGGCCCGTTTCCCGGACGCGCCGCCCGCTGCGGGCCGTGTGCCGCAGGACGAGTACAGCGCGCCGCCGCCCGGTGAGGTGCCGCCCCGGCCCGCTCACCGGCCCACGGGCCGGCCCCGCCGTAGCGATGTGCCGGCTCAGAGTGCGCCGGAGCCGATCTTCCGTCTGCGCCCGGCCTCCGCGAAGCCGCCTGCCGGCCCGGACGGCGGACCGGCTTCCGAGCCCCCGCGCCGCCCCGACCGGCCCGCACCCGCCGAGCCGTACACCGGCCCTGGCTCGCACGGCGTGGCGCCCAAACCTGCCGTCGCGCCTGCTCCTTCCTCGTCCGCGTCCGGTTCGCCCGCACCGGCTTCCTCCGCGTCCGGTCCGGCCGCGCCTGGTCCGACGGGGTTCGCCCCCGACCCCCGTCCGTCCACCGCGACGGGCGACTCGGCGGGCGGCGCGGCGGGCGGCGCGCACGTGCCGTGGTCTTCGTCGGCGCCGAGTTCCGGCCAGGGCTCGCCTTGGGCATCCACCGACTCCACGAGCGGTGTGCGTACCCCGCCGGTACCGGGCGACCCGGCGAGCACCACCCATGCGCCGTGGAGCCCGCTCTCCTCGCCGCGTGTTCCGGGCTCGTCCTCGCCGTCCGTCGACTCCGTGAGTGGTCCGCGCGTGTCTCCGGCGCCTGGTGGGGATTCGGCGCGTGCTTCCCATGCGCCGTGGAGCCCGCTCTCCTCGCCGCCCGCCCCGGGCTCACCCGCGGCACCCGCCAGGAACGGAGGCCGTCCGGGTGTGCCCCCGGGGTCCGGTCACCCGGCGAGCCGCGCGCAGGCGCCCGCGCACACCCCGTGGTCCCCGCTCGCGCCGGCCGACGCGCCCCGTCCGCCCTCGGCGTCCGCCGGCTCCGCGAGCGGGTTGCGGGTGCCCCCCGCTCCCGCCCACGCGCCGAGCGGCCCGCACGTCCCGCCGGCTCCCTCCCGTACGCCGAGCCGTCCGCCCGTCTCAACGGCTCCCGCCCAGGCGCCGGGCAGGCCGTCCGTCTCCCCGGCCCCGCCGACCCACACCTCCAGCGACCCGCTCGCCCCGCCGGCTCCCGCCCACGCGCCGGGCGGTGCGCCCGTCCCCCCGGCTCCCGCGCACCCGCCGGGCCGTTCCTCCGGCCGCCCGTCCTCCGACGGCACCGCCGTGAACGGCTCGCGGACCGCCTCGCCGCCCGTCGCCCCCACCCGCGGGCCGGCCGGTGCGGGCGCTTCCCCGTTGTCTCCGGATCCCGCGCTGTCCTGGAGCGCCCCGCCCGCCCCGGGCGAGGGGCTCGGGGCGGGGCGGCCCGTCGTCTCGTTCGGGGAGCCCGAGGGCTACGACGAGCGGGCGCGGCCCCGCCCGTTCGGGGTCCGCATCCGCCCTCGCCTCGCCGTCGTCGGCGCCTGTCTCGTGCTCGGTCTGGGCCTCATCGGCGGTGCCGTGGCCGGTAGTTGGCTCTCCTCAAAGCCGGGGGACAGCGCGGCGCGCAGCTCGTTCACCACGGCCGGAAACCTGTGGCACAGCGTCCCGGTGGACCAGCTGTTCCCGCCCACCGTGGACGGACAGGGCGCCGGCCCCGGTGGCGCCGACCGGACCTGGACGCGGATCGCCGTCGCCCCGGACAGCAGCTGCCGCGACGCCTTCGACCCGCTGCTGCGCAAGGTGCTCGCCCCCCTGGGCTGCCGCCGGCTCCTGCGCGCCACCTACGCGGACGCCACCGGCAGCTACGTCACGACCGTCGGCCTGCTGTTCACCAACGGCGACGCCACCGCGATGCAGGCCCTGGCCACCCGTTTCCAGAACGAGGGCCTGCGCCGCCGCACCGACCTGATGCCCCGCCCGTACGCCGCCAAGGACACCCTCGCCGCACACTTCGGCACCGAGCAGCGTGCCGCCTGGACCGTCTCCGTGCTCACCGACGCCCCCGTCGTCACCTATGCCGTCTCCGGCTGGGCCGACGGCCGTACCGTCGACAAACCGCAGCCCGCGCAGGACGCCACCGCCTCCGGCGCCACCACCGCCCCCGCACAGGCCGGCCTCGGCAACGAGGCGCAGGGCCTCGCCGACCGCGTCGAACGCGGCCTGCGCAAAACCGTCAGCTCGCCCACGGAGCAGCCCTCATGAGCCTCACGACCCGCCGGGCCGGCCTCCTGAGCGCCCTCCTCGCTGCCACCGTCGCGCTCGTCCCGCCCACGGTCGCGCACGCCGACGGCATCCGCGCCCAGCAGTGGGCCCTCGACGCGATGCACACCCAGGAGGTGTGGCGCACGACCAAGGGCCGGGGGGTCACCGTCGCGGTCCTGGACACCGGCGTCGAGGACGACCACCCGGACCTGACCGGCAACGTCCTCACCGGCAAGGACATGATCGGCTTCGGCGCCGTACGCGGGGAGCGCGCCTGGGCCCGGCACGGCACCGCGATGGCCGGCATCATCGCCGGCCACGGACACGGCTCCGGCGACGGGGACGGCGTCATGGGCATCGCCCCGGAGGCGAAGATCCTGCCGGTCCGGGTCATCCTGGAGGACGGCGACTCGGCCCGCAGCAGGGCCCGCAGCACCCGCAGCAACGCCCTCGCCGACGGCATCCGCTGGGCCGCCGACCACGGCGCCGACGTCATCAACCTCTCGCTCGGCGACGACTCGGCCTCCGCCCACCCCGAACCCTCGGAGGACGAGGCCGTCCAGTACGCCCTGAAGAAGGGCGCCGTCGTCGTCGCCTCGGCCGGCAACGGCGGCGAGAAGGGCGACCACATCTCCTACCCGGCCGCCTATCCGGGCGTGATCGCCGCGACCGCCGTCGACCGCTACGGCACCCGCGCGTCCTTCTCCACCCGCCGCTGGTACGCAACGGTCAGCGCCCCCGGCGTCGGCGTCGTCATCGCCGACCCCGACCACAAGTACTACGAGGGCTGGGGCACCAGCGCGGCCTCCGCCTTCGTGTCCGGCGCGGTCGCCCTCATCCGGGCCGCGCACCCGGGGCTGACCCCCGCGCAGATCAAGAAGCTCCTGGAGGACACGGCCCGGAACGCCCCCGCCGGCGGCCGCGACGACTCCCGCGGCTTCGGTTTCGTGGACCCGGCGGCCGCCCTCACCGCGGCGGGCCGCCTCGACCCGGAGGGTCTGCGGGCGGCGGCGTACGGCGAGAGGTACTTCGGTTCGGGCCCCGACGCGGCCCCCTCGGACGACGACACCGCGACCTGGGCGGCCCCCCTCGCGGGCGGAGCGGGCGGTCTCCTCCTGGTCGCGGCGATCGTTCTGTGGCGCGGCCGACGCACCCCCGGCACCCCGACCGCGCACGAGGACGACGACTTCTGACCGCCCGGCGACCGTCCGCGCCCGCTGGAGCGAGCTCCCGGCGACCCAACCGCGCCTCTGCCGGAGCGGGCTCCCGTCGCCCGGCCCGCGTCTCTGCTGGAGAGGGCTCCCGGCGCCCCGTCCGCGCCCGCCGGAGCGATCGGCCGCGACCCGTCCGCCCCGGCCGGAGCGAACGGCCGCGCCCGGTCAGCCGGCGGCCGTCGTGGCGGAGGCGGATGCGGACGTGGACGCGGCGGTGGACGTGCCAGGCGTCGTCGTGTCCCCACCGAGCGCCGACACCGCCGCCTTCGCCGCCGCCTCGACCAGCGAGATGCCCTTCGCCTTCGTCGCGTTGCCGTCCGAGAGGGCGGCCACCAGGTAGGTGTGGCCTCCCGCCGTGACCCGGCCGATGCTGTTGATGTCCCACAGCCCGGTCGCGCTGCGCGCCAGCCAGCCGTTCTTCAGGGCCCACGCGGAGCCGGTGGCCGCCGCCGAGACGCCCCAGTGCTGGTCGGCGGCGATCTGCCCCATCAGTGTCCGCAGATACCTCCGAGAGGCTGCGCTCAGTGCCGAGTCCTCCCCGAACACCTGCCGGAGCAGGGCGAGTTGGTCGGCCGCCGTGGTCCGGGTGAGGCCCCACAGCATGTCGTCGCCGCCCTCGGTGTCCGTCAGCCCGAAGCGCTTGTTCGCGGCGGCGAGACCGTCCGCCTTCCCGATGACCTGCCACAGGGCCGACGCGGACGCGTTGTCGCTGTGCTCGATCATCGCGGTGGCGTACGCCTGCTCGCTCGCCGTCAGACGCCGGTCCGCGTCCTGCGCCCGGAGCAGCAGGGTCGCGAGGATGTCCACCTTGACGATGCTGGCCGTGTCGAAGGCACCGTCCCCGTACGAGGCACTCGCGCCGGAGGACAGGTCCATGACGGCGACCGACACCTTCGCGGCGCCCGAGACGACGACCCCCGCCATGGCGTCGGCGAGCAACGCGTCCCGATCCACCGTCGGCTCAGTCACCGGTTCCACGGATGCCTCCCCTCGCGCCGCGGCCGAGGCGGAGGCCGAGGACGCCGCCGACGATACGGCGCCCGTCCCGGTGTGCGCACGCGCCGTCACGTACACGGTCCCGCCGGCCGTGGCGCCGACGACGGCGACGGTGGCCAGGGCGGTGTACAGCAGGGCGCGGCGGCGGGAGGCACGGCCACGGCGGCCACGGCGGACTCGGGAGGACTCCATCCCGCGATGCTCGGGGCGGTGACTGTGCGGGCCGTTGGACGGACGTTAAAGGTGTGTCAGGGAAGTCTGAGAAACCCGTGAAAGTGGTGACGGCCGCGTTTCCGGGGCCGCACAGGCGCAGCGGCATCCCCCTATAGGGTCGGTGACCGTGGCGAACAAGAACATTCCCGACCCCGGCTTCTCCGACGACGACGGCTCCGCCGACCCCGGGCTGAGCGCGGCGCTCGCCGCCTGGGCCGAGGACCGCACCGCCGAGGGTCCGGTCCTGGAGGCCCTCAGGGGTGCCCGGCTGCTCGTGCCGGTGGTGGCCGTCCTCGGGGAGGTCGAGGAGGACGCGAACGGGCTGCGCCGCGAGAAGAGCAGCGACATGGCCGTACCGACCCTCAAGGCCGGCGGACGCACCGCGCTGCCCGCCTTCACCTCCACCGAGTCGCTGGCCCGCTGGGACCCGCAGGCCCGACCCGTCGCCGTACCGCTGCACCAGGCGCTGCAGGCCGCGGCGCACGAGAAGGCGGACACCGTCGTACTGGACCTCGCCGGACCGGTGCCCTATGAACTGACCGGTCCCGCCCTGCTGGCGCTCGCGGAGGGACGCGCGACGGCGGACCCGCTCGCCGACCCGGCCGTACGCGACGCGGTCCGTGCGGCGGTGGCCGCCGAACCCGCGGTGCTGCGCGCCCACCTCGGCCCCGGGGAGGCCGACGGCACCCTCGCCCTGGTGCTCGATCCGGCGGCGTCCCCGGCGGAAGCCGCCCGCGCGGTGGCCGGGCGGCTGGCCGCGGACGAGACACTGCGGGCCCGCCTGGTGCGCGGCCTCGACCTGGCACTTCTGCCGGCCGGGACGACGCCTCCGGGCGAGCCCCTTTACGTACGGGGATGATTTCGCCCGCCGGTGGCTGGTGCCGTGACCGGAAAGGTTCACCGGCTCGCGACGCCCGGCACGGCTCCCCCAGCCTTCGGCCGGGGGTACCCCCACGCCGCGTTGTCGCATCAC